>JAUYJN010000024.1 GCA_030700255.1 Candidatus Peregrinibacteria bacterium
TAACGTACAAAATCTGTGCACGTGCACACTTCCACATGATCAAAATTCATTAAATTTGTTTTCGCACGTTTGGATTTTTTAGATTTCAGCATCTACACGCCCTCAAACATACTTTTGGTTTACCAATTTGTTTAAAGAACCAAAGAAATGTTGACAAACAGCTTTTTGCTGCTAGAATCCGCCCTCGTAATGTTTAAATTCAAATTTTATGCCAGAAGTACAAATAGCAGAAGATCAAGATATTAGACCGATTCAAGGTTTAGATATCGACACTGATACTCAAAATGCCGCCCTACAACAACTAATAGAAGCTCATAGAGCATGGGCGACCCGTAAAGCTGGGGAAATTATCGACTCTCAAGGTGGCGTGTTTGATGCAATCACTTTTGCGACAACTCTAGAGGCTAGACATGATGTATCACAAGTAATCGGATTATTTGGGTTTAGCGCCCACACAGCACTGCACGAACTCCTCATGAAAGAAGGTCAAGCTTATGCGGGACGAATCGCTATAGCGTAAATAATCTACTTCCTAAGTGAATCTCTGAGTTTCCCGAATGCGCCTTTGAGTTTGCCTTTGTCCTCCGCTTTGGCTTGAAAAAGTTTGACTACTCGGTTGTCGGGATCGCGCTCAAGGAGGCGAGAACAGATGTCTTCGACTTCTTTAAATTTACCTTCATTCATCCACATGCCAAGAAGTTCGAGCACGACTTCTTCGTCGCGGGGAGCCATCATTGACGGTTTGGCTGCTCCTGTCATTGCCAATACGAGGTTTCCAGCCTTACGAGTTGATAGATATCGAACATATACAAATCCGCCAATTACGATAAGCATAGAAAGCCATATCCATCCGCCAAGAAGACTTAAATTATAAGCTCCATGCAAGATCATCGCGATCACGATTCCTGTCCACCATTTGATCCGTGGGAGTAAAAGGCGTGGATCAGTACCCTTGAGATGCGCATACCATCGAACAAATTTGTGCTCGCGACCTTCCCATTTTTCTTGTTTTACAATTGGATCTGAGAATTTTGAAAGCCCATAATAATATCCAACTATACTCGAGAAAATCATATGTGCACACACCGTAAACATCCCTCTAAAAATAAATACCGAAAATAAATTCAAGAAATCCCCCGTCCTGATTCCGGAATAAAAATATAAAATATTTTCACTAAATGCGAAGCCGAGCCCAACTAATAGATTGTATTTTATACAGTTATTAATTGTTTTTATCTGAATCGAAGAAAAATCTACAAAATAAATAACATAACCTTTTGAAATTTCTTCCATAACACCGGCGAGCATATATGTCACCGTAAACCAGATAAGTGTATTATTTATATTTGAGTCTATGAAATTATAAACATCAAATTCCGGATGATATAACCATAGCCACTGCAAACCCAAAATCGGCAAAACGGTGAGGGTTCCGAGTAAGAAAACATAAATCATATGCTTAGTCTCTTCTGCCTTTGATCGACCTGGCCCCGCCGGCTTGAACCAAACGTACATCCAGACAAACACGGGCACAAGCGCCATAACAGCCGCGACTACGTATTTAAAAATTTCTGTTTGTATGATGTCTTGAAAGATGTTCATTAAGCACGTATTATTTCTTATGATTATATCATTTTTCGCCTTATTATACCAATAAATCCTTTACCACAATGATCTGTCCTAAATGTGAACACCACGATACAAAAGTTATAGATTCCAGAGATACTATGGAGGGGAAGGCTATTCGGCGGAGACGAGAGTGCCTCAAGTGCAATTATCGGTTCACTACTTTTGAGAATATAGAGACTGCTAATTTTATAGTTATTAAAAAAGATGGCGTACGCGAACAATACAATCGAGAGAAACTCGAGATTGGAATTTGGAAATCATGTGAGAAACGCCCTATCACTCAAGCGCAGATCAAAGAAATGCTAGATATGCTCGAAGAAAAATGGGTGGCAATAGGTAAAGAAGTACCATCTGAAAGCATTGGAGAGGGTGTTATGGAAGCTCTCAAAAAAATAGATGAAGTTGCATATATTCGCTTCGCCTCTGTTTATCGGCAATTCAAAGATGTGGAAAGCTTCAAAAAGGAGCTCGCAGAGCTACTAAAATGAAGAACCCCGCCCTTACGGACGGGGTATCAACCCGCCAAAGGCGGATCGCTCCGCTTTAGACTAGATTCACTGTTTGGTGTGCATTTGGATCCATAGTTACTCCATCTACGTCACATGAAACCCAAAGTTGGTATTCGATTTTTTTACCTTGAAGGGCTTGCATAGCCCCACCTACTTGTGCGATTGCACCAAAAACTCCTTCAGCTTCTTTTTTCTGCTCCTCTGTCGCAAGGTTCATTGAGAATTGCACTTGTTTTGTCTCCCCTGCATGAATGTCAAAACCATTCATATCTTTTGATTCTGCAAGTCTTTTCTTTGAAACTTTTTTGTTATTTCCAGTTCCTGTAGTGATTCTTTGCTCCAACCAATACTCAAAAGACAGAACTTTTTGATCACTTTTACTTGTCAAAACAACAGTGCCACTAACCATTGCCGCTGCCTTTGAAATCTCTGCCGGAGCTTGAAGTTGTAGTTTCACACCTCCAATACCGAAAAACTGCTTTATCTTATCTACAAATCCCATGTTTATTTTTGTTAAAAAATTTAATAAAACTATTTTACCCTTCAAGTCAGGATTTACAAAATGCTAAATTCAATTTTATCTATTGGTGAATATAAGTTATACTGCCTGCGAAATAAAAAAATATAACTTCGCAAAAATGAAAATTTACACAAAAAAAGGTGACACCGGACAGACTGATCTTATTGGGGAGAGAGTCGACAAAGATAATCTACGAATTTCTACGATAGGGACTTTGGATGAATTGAATAGTTTACTTGGAATGGCAAGGACTAAATGCTCACTACAAAATGTTTGCGAAGCTACTAAATATTTGCAGGGCGCTATATTTACTATCAGTGCGATTATTGCAACTCCTGCGCCAGCTCCTAAAAAAGCAAAGAAGCTTCAAGCTCCATCGGCAAAAAACCTAGAAGAAGTAATAGATGAGATAGAGAAAATCCTTCCACCTCTAAATAATTTCATACTTCCGGGTGGTCATGAAACTGCAGCGACTTTGCATCATGCAAGATCTGTATGCAGAAGAGCGGAACGACTTATAGTTGCGCTAAGCAAAAAAGATACTGTCGACGCTGACATTTTGAAATTCATAAATCGTACTTCTGATTTCTTGTTTATTATGGCGCGATACGTGAATCACCATTACATGCTTCACGAAACAATTTGGGAAGGAGCTAAACTTATAGAAGTGGATGAAGAGATGCATAGAATTGAAGAGGATACTGTAGTAGAAAATGAAGCTGTTGAAATTGAAGCGGAGATTGAAGAAGAAGTAATTGAGGTTGCTACCGTGAATTCAGAAGAAGTTGAAATTCCAGCGGTTGAGGTTGCTAGCTAATACATACTAAAAAACTGCACGACTTATGGTAACTAAAATTAAAATCACACCTCCTAATCTAAATCCTATGAATTTCCCTATACCAAAAGGACTTTTCAAACTTTCCTTTATTATGTTCCTGGCAATCTTACTGGTTATCTTCGATGGATTCTTCTTGGTTCCTGCTGGGCATGTCGGAGTGATGTTTGACTATACACGTGGTGGAGTTCTTGAAAACGAACGTGGGGAGGGTATCCAATTTAAAATTCCTATTATTCAAAAAGCGACTATTTTTAATGTAAGAACTCAAGAATACACGATGAGTATCGCAGCCGGAGAAGGTTATAAATATGAGAATGATGCGATTGAGGCTAGGTCCAAGGATGGGCAAGTTGTGTTTATTGACGGGACTGCTCTTTTCCACATCGCAAAAGATGATGCGAGCATCATATATCAAACTTTAGGAACCGAAATTGACGTTATAACAAAAGTTGTAAGACCAAAAGCTCGTGAGACGGTTCGTGAAGTCGTTGGTAGATTTAATTCACTTGATCTCGTGTCAGAAAAACGTTCTGAAATTTCAGATTTAATAAACGACGAATTAAAGGCCTCATTTGCAGTGGACAATGTAACTATGGAAGAATTTATCATTCGAAATGTTTCTTTTTCTGAAGAATTCGCAGCTGTGATCGAACAAAAAGAAATAGCTCGTCAAAACATACTTACGGCTGAATATAGGAAACAAGAGGCGGAGGCGTTGAAAGCAAAAAAAATTATTGAGGCGGAAGCGGACGCTGAATCAATCCGTCTAAAAGGTGATGCTCTTCGCTCAAATCCAGAGGTTATTCAACTCGAATTTGTAGACAAAATGGCAGGAGATATCAAATGGGGGATTTTGCCCGACAATATCGTACCACTTATGAATTTCCAGCAATAGGTTGTGCCGATGCGATTTCCTAAAAAACCAATATGAAACTTAAACTTGTTTCAACAATAATCCTGTTTGATATCGTGCTGATAATTTTTATCACATATATGCTGGTACAGCATAATAAAACCAATGGAGGTTTTAACCTGCCTAAAGGTCAAAACGTATCTATATATGGAGTTATACTCAATGATGGTGGTGTAAATGGCGAAGTCCTCGGCTGCGGGGATAGCTTGGTGCCTGTTAGAAATTATGAGTCAGAGCAATTTAGAGAGGTAAGTGAGGGTCTTATAAATGAAGCTGTAAGTGAACTTTTTGCACTTTCAAATGAAATCATAGGTGGGGATGCTGTTGACGGCGCATTGTTTACTGCGGCTTATCAGCCAGAACTAACCGTTGATGGTGTAGAGATAAATGGTAGCGTTGCAAATGTATTCTTAAGTGGGAAAATATCTATGGGCGGTGTGTGTGACACGCCTCGTTTTGAAAAACAGCTTGAACGAACTGCAACACAATTTGAAGGAATTGATTTTGCCAGATTTTACCTAAATGGTTCAGAGGAAAACTACAGAGCATCTCTAAGTAGCAGGTAGAGTAGACTTTTATATGATTTTAAGTATAATGTGAGTCCATTTTAAGTGGGCTTAACTATTCTCATAAAATGATTGAAGAAGTGTATCTCGATTATGCGGCGGCGACACCTGTGTCGCCGAAAGTGTTTGAAGCTATGAAGCCGTACTTTATAGAGCAATTTGGTAATCCCGGAAGTGTACATACCAAAGGACAAGAGGGGCGGCGAGCCGTGGATACGGCGAGACGCACATGTTCTGAGATTTTAAATTGTGAACCTCGTGAAGTTATTTTTACTGCTAGTGGAACTGAATCTGATAACCTTGCTATCCAAGGGATTTGTTATGCCTACGCAGATGAAGTTCGAAATAGCGCCCTGGACCAAAAACCACATATTATCACCTCCAATGCCGAACACAGTGCTGTCTTAAATACGATTGAATACTTGGAGAAAAATCATAATTTTGATGTTACATATATAGAAGTTGATGAATTTGGGATGGTAAGCCCTAAAAAGGTCGCGGAGGCAATTCGAGAAGAAACGATTTTCTGTTCCATAATGTATGCAAACAATGAAGTTGGGGCTATCAATCCTATCGCTGAAATTGCGAAAATTTGCCACGAATCAAAGGGTCGAAACGGAAAAGGTGTGATTTTTCATACTGATGCATGCCAAGCCGGAGGAGCTCTGCCACTTGATGTACAGGCTCTCGATGTTGATTTGATGACCCTGAACGGTTCAAAAATTTATGGGCCAAAAGGTATTGGAGTTCTTTATAAGAAACAATCATTTAAAATCATACCAATGATTTTTGGTGGAGAGGGGCAAGAGCACAGACTGCGCGCCGGCACTGAAAATGTACCTGCAATAGTTGGCTTGGCGGAAGCTCTAAAGCTCGCAGAGAAATTTAGAAATGGAGAAATTGTCGATGGAATGGCACTCAAAAATCTAGTTGAATTACGTGATTATTTAACTGAAGAAATTTTAAAAAATATTCCGGATTCTTACTTAAATGGACCAATGGGAAATGGCCAGGCGATAAATCGCCTACCAAATAACGTAAATATCTCGTTCGCCGGAATAGATGGCGCTATGCTCTTGATGAAACTTGATACGGCTGGAATATATACAACCTCAGGGTCAGCTTGCACCTCCGGCTCACTCGACCCTTCGCATGTACTTATCGCAATGGGCAAGGGCGAAGAATTGGCGACCGGCGCTATACGCCTGAGCCTCGGACACTCAACTACAAAAGCAGAATTGGACTATGTTATCAAAACATTGACTACAGCTATTCATGATCTTCGCGATAGCTCACCAACTTACTAAAAAAAATTCAAACAAAGGATTATTAGAATCAGAATAAGATATCGCCTAAAAACTCTGAAGAAGTGTGTTCCTGGGAATAAGCTCTGAACGCCGTACTTCAGAGGGTGTGCGCGTGCACAGAGCTTGAACGCCGTACTTCAGAGGGGTGAAAATCCTTTCGAATTAGAAGAAGTCTAGACGTAATCACAACCGGAACTTCTCTTTGCAACTACCATATGGTGGATATATACATAGGACATGTATATTTGCTTCGTCTTTTAAACATACAATTGTGTATTTTCCCGCTTTGATTTCTGAATAATCATATACGCACCCTGTATCCTTACGGCTGCTATTTTCAACATAGCTGTCAAATGGCTCTCTGAAATGACATTTTTCATAAAGTTTTTTTAAAATCCTCGTACGTGATTTCGCACTTGCTAAGTTCAAATCATTTACAACCCGAACGGCATATATAATTTTGTAACGTGTGTAGGTCAACCCCATCTGTCGACCTAAAAATTTTTGCGTAATCTCTTCATGTGATAATTTTTCGCCATTTTGAATCTCTCTAAGTGCCTGATTTATATCTTCCTGCAATTTTATATGGCAAAACTCTTCTTCAGTTATTGAGGATAAAACACAAATCGGTCTATTCCTCCTCATGATAATTGTAAGTGTATCCGTTTCCTCTAGCCCTGATTCATCCGTCGCATTTATGCGATTTTCATCCAAGTTGCGATCATTTTCCGAGTTACGATTCAAATATGCCAAATGTTTGCCAGGATTTTTGTGAAAATCACGAGAATTTATAAGTTTCATATGATATTGGGTTATGAAATAGATACTTCAGACGTTGTTCCTAGCTGGTAGGCTCTGAACGCCGTACTTCAGAGGGTGTGCGCATGCGCAGAGCTTGAACGCCGTATTTCGTGACGTGCCGTGCCCGATGACCTTTGAAGTACGTACTCTAGCACTCAATTATGAAATATTTTTAAAATTTCGAGTAAAAAAACATTAAAAACTCAAATAGAATTGCTGTTTTTTATGTGAGACTGTAGTATGGCTTAGCTGAAATGATTATTGGTAGCGACGAAGGTAGCTAATTACAATTGAATTGATGCTAGTGATTAGGATGGCTAACTGTAATTAAATTGTCGTTAACGATAAAAAGGCAACAGGTATAATTTCAAATAATTTCCCAACATGATTCCTTATATTCTCGGTGCGATCATCGCACTCATTTCATTTCTGCTCGTTTCGTCTTCCAAATTGGAGGATAAATTGTTGGCCCATGCACAAGTAAAGGCCGAGCAGCTTATTGCTGATAACAAACAAAGAGCGAAAGAAGGTATAGAAAAAAGAGAAAGAATAGCAAAAGAAGATAAGGGGCGAATCAAGAAGCAAAATGAAGAATTTGAGAAGCAACTTGAGAAGCAAGAGGAGATGATTACTGAAAAAGAAGAACTTGTTAAAAAGAGGGATACTAGAGTAGCTCAACTTGAAGGTACTATCAAAAATCTAGATAAGGACGTGAAAAATGTCACTATTGCGACTGAAGAAGTTGAGAAAAAAGTGTCAGATGAAGCTGCAAAAAAAGCCGGAACGACAAAAGATGCAACATTAAAAACAATCTTAGAAAAACATGAACATGACTTTGCAAACTGGAAAGATGATCAATTAAGGATTATGGATGCTCCGGATTACAAAGATGATGTCGTGCCACTCGCGAAGAGTATTTTAACAGCATCTTTGCAGCGTTATACCGCTCAAAGTTCTGTAGACACAAAGGAATTTTCATTTGAACTTAAAAATGACTCCATGAAAGGTCCACTCGTTGGGCAAGGTGGTAAAACCATAAATTATTTTGAAGAAAAAGCGGAGTGTGTGGTGATTTTCAATTATGAACCAAACCTAGTCATAGTTTCATGTCTCAATATGTACAAGCGAGCGATTGCAAAAGAGGCTCTGCAAATACTTTCACACAAAAAAACTGTAGATAATAAAACTATCGATCTGGCTTTGGCTGAGGCTAAAAAGAAAATTGACAGAGTAGTAATGGACTTTGGGAAAAGAGCGGCAAAAATGCTCGGCTACAAAGACCTTCCGGAAGAATTGATCTTCCTAATAGGTAAATTTGAATTCCGAACCAGTTTCGGGCAAAATATCTGGTGGCATTCTATGGAGGTGGCCTTCTTCGCAAGGATGATTGCTGAGGCGATAAATGCAAATGTACAACGTGCACTTGACGCTGCGTTTTACCATGATCTTGGTAAAGCGATTGACCATGATCTCGACGAGGCGATTGGACATGATCATTTGAGTAAAGATTTAATGGAGAAATTTAATATGGATCCACTTACAATACATGCAGCTTACGCACATCATGATGCAGTGCCATGTATTAGACCTGAAGACTTTATAGTAAAAGCAGCAGATGCTATGTCTGCCGCGCGCCCCGGCGCGCGCCAACAAACTATCGAACGATATTTGCAGTTAGTTCGTGAATTAACTGATCGCGCCTCCAGTTGTGAAGGAGTCAAAAAGGCATTTACAGTAAATGCCGGCCGTGAAGTTCGCGCCTATGTTGACGAAAGAAATGTTGATGACACGATGACCGAAGGTATCGCTCAAAAAATCGCTCATGACATCGAGGAGAATATGGGTTACCCTGGAACTATCAAAATCAATGTGATCCGCGCTACCGAAGCCTACGAAACCGCCAAAGAAAAAATGCCGGCTAAACGGTACTAATCAGGTTCTTGAAACAAATTGGGCAATCAAAAGTATGTTTGAGAGCATGTAGATGCTGAAATCTAAAAAATCCAAACGTACGAAAACAAATTTAATGAATTTTGATCATGTGGAAGTGTGCACGTGCACAGATTTTGTACGTTA
>JAUYJN010000025.1 GCA_030700255.1 Candidatus Peregrinibacteria bacterium
GAAGTACACATTTCAAAGCGTTTTCATGGAGATTGAACTTTGAAATACGGCATTCGACGCCCGTTCCCGGGAATGACGTCTGAAGTACGGCGTTCAAGACGTGTGCGCGCACAGCATTGCCCAATTTGTTTAAAGAACCCATTTCTTTATATTCTTTTTTTGAAAATATGATGTGGATTTATGGCGAGATGCGGTTTTTTTGAAAGAAGAGTGCTGATGAAGATAACTAGTGCGAGAATAGGTATGAGTTTTTGGAGGGATGTGCCATCTGTGTACAAAATATATGCGGCATAAAAAATCCCTAAATAGCCAAGTAGGCGGATTAAGTATGAGTTTCTTTCTGTATAAAACTTAAGTACTGGTTTGTGGGCGGCGGCTTCGCCGCCGAGCAACTTGATGTCGCTTCGACGTTTATGAGTAAGGAATATAATTATGACAGAAAAAATTCCCACAAAATAAGGCAGAGAGTGAGTATCAGTAAATATGGTCATGCCAGCAAGAGTTCGGAGCATAAAATTTCCAGCGATAATTATGAGGTCGAGTACCGGTATATTTTTGAGACCAAGCGAATATGCATTCGTCATAATGAAGTATGTAGCGACGATATACGCATAGAATGACCCTAGATAAAAGCTGCCGGAAATTACAATCAGTGAAAGTATAATGCCGATTATTATTGCTGTTTTTCCGCTAATTTCCCCTGAGGCAAGTGGGCGATTTTTTTTAGTTGGGTGCAGCCTGTCGGCTTCGCGGTCTACCCAGTCATTGATCATATATGTGATAGAAGACACGGCGCAAAAACAAATAAATCCTATTATCAGTGAAGGTAAGGTATGGACCTCTCCAGGCATTGCAAAAAGTAATGGGATGAAGATAAGTAGATTTTTGTACCACTGTCCTATGCGCAGTAGGCGTGTGTAGTTTGAGATTTGGAATCTTTTTTTCATGTTTAAAATTTCTTAGTGTACACAATATTCAAGGCTGACTTGATTACTTCTATCGATACGGTATGGCCGTGAATCAATTCTCCATCTAAATCGAATTCACAATCTTCGTCAGAGTGAATGGTGATATTTTTACCTGTGAAGGTCGCAAGCGTCGTGGCTCGAAAAAGCCTTGGGTTAAAAATAGCGATATTTAGTAGTCCATCATTTGGGTTTACTTTGCCACCTATTTTTACAATAGGTATTGGTAGTGCGTTAAAAACAACAATAGATTTTGCGATAGTATGATGTTTTTTACCATCGATAGTTAGGTCATACGCATGAGATCTGTGGAAAAAATAGTGCTTCGCAAAAGTATAGATATAGGCGAGTAGTCCCCATCTTTTTTTTGCTGCTCTTGTAGTGTTTTTCATAACAAATGCATCGTAGCCCTTTCCGATAGCGGTTAGCGCATAGTGTTTTTTATTTACATGCATTGCGTCAATTGGACGGCCATTCTGCTGGAGCCCCATGCTAACTGCCCGCCTCACACTTATGAGAGAAATCCCAAGTGTTATCGCGAGCAAGTTGGCTGTGCCGCGCGGCACTATAACCATTGGAGTTTTGATTTTTTGTTGAATAAGAAAGTCCGCCACCTCTGCGACCGTCCCATCCCCACCGACCACGATTATGCGGTGAAAAGATTCTTTAAAAAGTTTTTCCAAGGGTTGTTTCGGACGCGGGAGTGTTCCAAACCAAGTGTAAGAATAGCCGTTTTTTTCTATTTCATCCTTTAAGATACCCTCGACATCTCTGCGAGCTTTTGCTCCGGAAATAGGATTATATATAACGAGTACTTTTTTCATGACAATAGACTAGTCGGATTTCACTCTTTGTTCAAATGGAAATTGACTGTACGTGTGATGTATAATACATTGATCGTAATATGGGAATTTTATATAAAATAATTAGTAATATTTTCTTTGGCTATGGATTGGCAGGTTTTGCATTTCTTATCTTGGTTATGAGGATTTTCTATCCTTATCATAGGGTAGCTGCAGTAATAGTTTATCTGATTAGTTGGATTCCTTTTGTGATTTCTTATTACCAAAAACGTCAGTTATTTGAAAAAGGTGAACTCATGGTAAGGCAATGGTTGATACAATTTTGGCCACATATGATATTTGTTGTTTGTTTGGCGATTTTCATTTATTCACTTTACGTTATCTTCCCTGTATCTTCGCCTCTTAGTAAACTTCCAAGCGTAGAACTGAAAGCTGAAATTCAAAGTGATTCCGCTGCTCTTGTATATTTAGATAGAGATCTTGAGGATTTGCTAAAACAAATGGAAGCTCAAGAAATCTTCACAAGAGATGGTAAAACTTTGATAGCAGAGTCGGGGGAGGTTAGAAAACTTTGGGAGGGTGTGATAGGTGACATGATAGAAGTTGATCTTATAAAAAATAAATATAAGGGGTTTCCCCATATCAATCGCTTTACTAGACTGGCGGAACATTCGGATGCATTTACTCTCGCATATGCTGCTTTTATGACTCAGTACAAATACGGTTTAAAACTTTCAAGTCTTGCTAAAGAAAACAGTAGTTTGATCGTCATGTTAAATGAAGGTGGGCAGGTGATCCCGGAAGAGAGTTATGACAAGTTGGTTTTTCAGTTAACTTTGGCAAAGAATTTACTTCGTCTCAACGCAGGACGTTTGTACCTTCCATTTGTCAGGGATAATGTTGCTGATACAAAAGGACTTCTTATTTTAGCAGATAGTGGGATAAAAGTTGTAGATTCTTCATTACTTGAATACCCTGCATTGATAGTGAAAAACCCATTAAAAATACTTGAAAGCAAAGCATTTGACTTATGGTTTCCAGTCCAAAAAAACATAGCTCTACAGACTAGTTATATGAAGTTTTCAACTAGAGATTATATTATCACTCCGCAAGTTATACAAAATTATATTGGTGTCTTGCAGCCTGGGGATATATTCCTTGAGCGTAGAGAGTGGCATGCAACAAATGTAGGAATTCCCGGGTATTGGTCACATGCTGCTATGTACACGGGGACTCTTGAAGAAATGGAAGAATATTTCAGCGGAGTTTCAGAGTTGCAAGGGATGTCGGTCGCAGAGTATTTGGGGAAAAATTATCCAAAAGCATACGAAACTTTGGGAGGGATGTATGAAGATGGTTTTGCTCATAGGGTTATAGAATCCAAAAGGCCTGGAGTTATTTTAACTTCGCTTGAGCACAGTGCCGGTGGGGATTCTCTTGGTGTTTTTAGAGCGAAAAATATCGATAAGGCAGAGCAGTTCAAGGTTTTGATATCGGCATTTCAGCATCTGGGAAAAGGCTATGATTATAATTTCGACTTCACTACAGATGAGACTCTTGTTTGTTCAGAATTAATATACAAGGCATACAAATCTATTTCGAAGGTTAATCTAGAGCTAGAGGACTTCAATGGAAGGTTGATTTTATCACCAAACAGTATCGCAGAAAAATACGATAAGGAGTACGGATCGGACAAAGCGGAACTCGATATGGTTTTTCTACTCAAAGGAAATGAGAAGACAAAAAAAGTAGTAGAAGGGACGGAGGAAGAACTCAGGCAAAGCTGGACATGGCCGAAATGGCACATCGCCGATGATTACTTGTCAGGGGATAAATAGTTTTTTAGACGTTTTTAATTTTCGCTCTCGTTTCTTCTGCAAATTCATCAGTCATGCCGGCGATGTAGTCTTTGATGCGGATAGCAAGTGGTTCATTTGGGTTGTGTGAACCGGGGAATTCCGCTTCATTCTGCATATAATATGTAAACAGAGTTTTGATAACTCCTTGCCCTTTGTATGAGAGTTCGAGCACCTGTTTGCTTGCGTAGAATGTGCGCGCGAGATAGCTTTTGAGGTTGGCATTCAAGGTCAGCATCTCAGGGCTAAATGAAATAAGCGGTTTACCATATGCGTAGACATCTTCGAGAGTTTGGATATTATATTCTTCTATGAGTTTCGTGCTGTATTCCAGGACGTCACGAATCATGAGGGAAATCGTCGCACTTATAGTTCGGGAAATCAGATGTCGTTGTGAAATATCATTACCATATTTCGCATGAGTGTGTGCGAGAGCGCGTTGCCAAAGCTCAAGTTTTGCAAGTTCTTGGAGTGTGAGCAGTCCGGCGCGAAGCCCATCGTCTATGTCATGGTTGTTGTAGGCGATTTCATCAGCTAGGTTTACGAGTTGCCCTTCGAGGCTTGGGTGAGCGATGATTTTCGCACCAGAATTATCGGAGGAAGTTTGATGTTTCATCATACCCTCACGAACCTCATGGCTCAGGTTGAGCCCTTTGAAATGTGGGTAAATATCCTCGAGCTTATCGACTATTCGTAAGCTTTGTTCATTGTGTTCAAAATTTAGTCCATATTCTTGCATGCATTCGTTGAGTGCATCTTGCCCACTGTGGCCGAAGGGCGTATGCCCGAGGTCGTGTGCGAGAGCCACGGATTCTGCAAGATCTTCATTTAGCCCAAGATTGCGTGCTAGGTCACGGCTGACCTGTGCGACTTCGATAGAATGTGTGAGCCTAGTTCGAAAATGGTCTCCAAAATGTGCAACAAATACTTGCGTCTTACCTTGGAGTCTTCGGAAGGCACGGCAATGCATGATCTTATCACGATCTTTTTGAAAAGGCAGTCGAGGCGGTTTGTCAGACGCCACTCCATTTATATCCAACAGGTCTTCTCTTTCTTTATGAACTCTGCCTTTTGATTTTTTGCTACAAACCGCATAAGGCCTAAGATTCCCTTCCTCCATATCCATGAGTTCTTGTAATGTGTATAGCATTTTGTACGAATCTAAATATTTATCTTTAACGTAGTTATAAATTGCCTCTTTTGCTCCCACAATTGCAAGCAATTTTAATACAGATCTTACGTTATTCTTAAGAACAGGCCATGAAGTATGAATTTGAGAAGATTTTCTGGTGGAGTGCGCATCAACCCTTCAATTTTTTTATGTATGACGTTGTATTACATTGTCATACTTACGATAAAAGGATGCGTCCCCCTAGCCCTCCTTTTTTATTGTTAATTTTACATGTGACTAAATCCATGATAGTATTGTGCAAACCAATACGCACGGCGTGAACAAAGTGAACTTGACGATGCGAATAAGGTGCGAAGCAACAATACCCAAATATGAAACTACTCGAAGCGATTGATAAATTTTTGAGATACTGTGAAGTTGGGAAAAATCAATCCGGTAAAACTGTTGAGAATTATGCTCACTACTTACATAGGTTTGTGGATTTTTTGGATGATCGCGGAGGGTCGGAGATCCCGGAGCGATTTGATATGGCAAATTTAACGCTCGATATGGTTGAGGATTATCAATTGTATTTGAATAGATATGTTACGGAAGATGGGGTTGCTGGAAACAAAAAAGGAAAAAAACTTACTAAAAAAACGCAGAGTTATCATTTGATCGCGCTTCGCGCGCTGCTCAAATATTTGGTGAAAATCGATGTATCGTCTCTCTCTCCGGAAAAAATTGAACTCCCAAAAATAGGGGCGCGAAGTGTCGAATGCCTGAGCCGAGAAGAAGTAGAAATGCTTTTTGGTGCAGTGGATATGTTGGCGAAATCCGGTCCGCGAGATCGCGCTATGCTTGAGATGCTTTATTCGACCGGGCTTCGTGTGAGTGAGCTTGTACATTTAAATCGCGCTGATATCAATCTTGATAGGCGTGAATTTATGGTACGTGGTAAAGGGGATAAGCCTCGGCTTGTATTCTTATCTCAGCGCGCCGCAGACATAATAAAAAGATATCTTATTACTAGGGAAGATAATTTTGAGCCTCTTTTTGTTTCATATAGTCGTGGTAAATCAGAGGATACTATGTATGGGGGACGGAGAGATATTACAAAAGGAGAGGGTCAGAGGCTTTCGACTGTGAGCGTGCAGGAGGTGGCTCGCCGACATGGTCGGCTCGCCGGCATAGTTAAACCCGTGACTCCGCATAAGCTTCGTCACTCCTTCGCAACAGAACTCCTTCGCTCCGGCGCCGATATTCGCTCTGTCCAAGAAATGCTTGGCCATAGCTCAATCACAACGACACAAGTTTATACGCACGTCACAAATAAGCACCTCAAAGAAATTCACGAAAAATTCCACAAGTAATTGATTTTATCATCTCTTCACCTTACTAAGTCTACATGCTAAACTGTCTTTTGAAAACAAACTCAACTAAAATAAAAATATGATTTCATTTGAAGGGGTTACAAAAATTTACGGAAACAATAGGGTTCTAAACAATATAAATCTCAAGATTTCAGAGGGTGAATTTGTTTCGATCGTTGGGGTCTCCGGCGCAGGGAAGACGACTCTTATTGAGGCCCTTATAGGGAATTTGAAACTTGAAGCAGGGAAGATCATGGCAAATGGAGTTACGGTGACAAATTTAAATCAAAAAGATCTTCAGACTTTTCGGAGGACGGTTGGAGTTGTGTTTCAAGATTTTCAATTATTGCCAAACAAGACTGTAGAGGAAAATGTAGCTTTTGCTATGGAAGTGTGTGGAGAAGAGGATTTTGAGATCTTTGCACGGGTGCACGAAGTACTTGCCTTGGTTGATATGGTTCAAAACAAAGATCAATTTCCGCATCAGTTGTCGGGTGGGGAGAAGCAGCGTGTTGCAATAGCGCGAGCACTAGTTCACAACCCACGTATTGTTATAGCAGATGAGCCAACTGGGAATTTGGACCCACATCAATCGGAAGAAATAGTGAAATTACTAATGCGTATAAACGAATACGGAGTGACCGTAATACTTGCAACTCATGACAAAAGCCTTGTTAATATTGCAGAAAAAAGAGTTATTACTTTGCATGATGGTGAGATCGTAAGTGATTGGCAGCAAGGTAAGTATGATGCGGAGATTTTGATACTTGAAAAAGAGATTGGTGGGATTGAGATTATCACGGTGGAATAAAATCAGTCTTAGTCAATTTGACAATTGAGGTAAGATTACATTAAAGTGCCAACTTGAGCCTTTTATGTACAAAATACATATTTTCATAATTATTTTTTTAAACCAAACATTATGAATACAAAAAAACTTGGAATATTTCTAGCGATGCTTGTGCTTGCAATATCTCTTACGGCTTGTGGAAACGATACTGATGAAATGAACGAAGTATCTGATGATGCTACTGTTGAAGAGTCAGTTGAGATGCCGGTAACAGAGGCTGCGGTAAGCACACTTTCTGATGAAGAGTTTCTTGCAACTGTTCGTGAACTTGTTGAGCTTCTCTCTGCAATGGAAACTATGGAAGAGACAGAGGCTAATACTTCTATGGGGCAACTTTTAGAGCTTTCGGCTAAGCTTCAAGGATTCGATGATGCGCGAGCTATGGCTCTTCTTGAATCTGAACCGGAATTAAAAGCTGCTATAGAGGCACTTAACACAGCCGGTCAGTAGTCCTTGGTTGAATTCATTTATTTTATTATAGACACGCTACTTTCGTATCGGTACAATAAAATCATAATTATTTAACTTAAGTTGTATGAAAAAAACGTTAGTGTTTTTATTAAGTCTAGCTCTTATGGCTTCGCTTATAGGTTGCGGTGGCTCTGCAGGTCCGGACAGCGGTGTGAAATTAAATCACGAACTGGCTGTTACTTTCCCAGATAGTGAAGCTGACAAAATTCCTTACTCAGTAACTGTAAACTACGCAGTCGATGGGTGGACTTACCCGGAAACTTCTTCGGCGGCG
The DNA here is from genome assembly GCA_030700255.1 of Candidatus Peregrinibacteria bacterium. Taxonomy (NCBI): domain Bacteria; phylum Candidatus Peregrinibacteriota; species Candidatus Peregrinibacteria bacterium. Next base: position 7,704 of record JAUYJN010000025.1, read on the forward strand.
ACTAGGTCACCGGGTGAAGGTAAGAAATTACTTCTACTTAACCTTACAGTTAAGGCGGGAGACTCTGACGTAACAGTTGGTGGTAGAGACTTCGGAGTTTGGTATGATAAGACAAGTTACGCAAACTGGTACGCTGATGTAGATTCAATTCCAAATCCATTCCCGGAAGGTGTAGTCGTTCCAGCCGGTGAAGAATTCACTGGAGATATTATGTTCGAAGTTATGGCAGATTACGATCTATCAAAATTCGAACTTGATGTATACAGAAGTAACATCGGACGTGGTGAAGAGATGGAGATTACTTTAGGAGATATGATGTAATCTTCTTAATTTAAGAAGTTTTTAAAAAGCCCCCGCATCCGCGGGGGCTTTTTGTTTATTTAAGACGTGATTTTACACTAGACATATTCGAAATGTATTCGTACAATCCAGGCAGAGCGTGAAACTTGCTCTGCCAAAAAAAGTGCGCGTAGCGCAACCAACTTAATACCCAAAACATTAAACAATAACAATGACTCTCCCAAATAAGTATTTCAAAGATGGTGAGCTGAAAGAGCAGCTGCAGGTCACAGAGCTTTCTGATGAAGACCTAAGGACTGCGCTCGGGGAGAATAAAATAAGTATGACAGTTGATGAAGCTCGGCATCTCCCGGGTATTTTGGGGCGTAACCCAACTTTAACTGAAGCAATACTTTGGGGTATTCAAGGCTCTGAGCATTGTTCATATAGATCTTCTAGAAAATTTCTAAAAGATCTGCCAACTAGTGGGCCAACAGTTATGCTTGGGCCATCGGAGGATTCCGGAGTTGTGAAATTTGCAACTGTAGATGGTAAGGATTATGGGATTATAATGTCTCATGAATCACATAATCATCCGTCCCAAGTTGTGCCATACGAAGGGGCCGCTACAGGAGTCGGAGGGATTATCCGTGACATTTTATGTATGGGCGGACGACCTATAGCGATTGCTGATCCGCTTCGTTTTGGTGATATTGATAGAAATCATACAAAGACAATTGCAAACGATGTAGTAAGTGGGATCTCCGGTTATGGTAATCCTATAGGAGTTCCAAATCTTGCAGGGGATGTGTATTTCAACGATTCTTTTGATGATAATTGCCTTGTGAATGTCGTAGCTCTTGGAGTTCTAAGTAGAGATGAATTAATACATTCGTTCGTGCCGGAGGAAGCGGCGAGAGAAAAATATGACATTATAATAGTCGGGAAACCTACTGATAATAGTGGTATGGGCGGAGCGGCATTTGCATCGGCAGATTTAAAAGAAGAGGATAAAGAAGCGAATAAGGGTGCTGTGCAAGAGCCAAATCCATTTTTGAAACGTCATATTATCGAGTCTACTTGTGATCTTTTTAAAACTCTAAAAGAAACAGGAAATTTAGATAAAATCGGATTCAAAGATATGGGTGCAGGTGGAAATGTATGTGCGTCGGTAGAGCAAGTTGAAAGGGTTGGGCTTGGAGCGGAGGTCGATATTGCGAAAGTTCATACAAGTATGGAGGGCTTACATCCATCGGTTATTGCGCTTTCTGAGACGCAGGAGCGACTTTGCTGGATGTGTCACCCAAGTTTAACTCAGATGATACTTGATCATTACAATGTTAAGTGGGATTTACCAAAAGCGTCAAAAGGTGCGAAGGCATCTCTCGTTGGAAAAGTTAAAGAAGGGAATTACGTACTCAAATGTGGAGATCAGATTTTGGTTGATGCGAAGCCGAGTGATATTACAGAAGGTATCAGATCTGAGCGAGCATATAGCGAGCCAAAAAGGGAATTTATAGAACCGGAATTCAAAGCACCACTTAGTAAAATGTCATCAAATAATATTCGAACAGAGGGTGAACTCACAGACGTATTTTTAAATATCTTATCTTCGGAAAACATATGTTCGCGGCGTCCGATCTACGAAAATTATGACAAAGTCGTGCAGGGACAGACGGTTATCCAGTCAGGCGAGGCGGATGCAGGTGTTATGGCGCCGCTCCGTAATCGCTCAGAATTTATGACACGCGATTCAGACGGAAAATCTGTATATCATGACGCTACACGCATTGGTATTTCGCTTACAGTTGATTCAAACCCACGTCAGTCTAGGATTTCTCCATATTGGTCAGCTGCGAATGCGGTATGCGAAGGTGTGCGAAATACCGCAGCTGTAGGGGCGTCTCCGATAGCATTTACGGACTGTCTTAACTATGGAAATCCGGAAAAGCCTGAGCAAATGTGGGAATTCACAGAAGGTGTAAGAGGCATCGCGGAAGCGGCAAAAGCAATTCCACTTAAAGATTATCCTAATGATTGCCTTCCATGTGTCTCCGGAAATGTGAGTTTTTATAACGAATCACCAAATGGGCCCGTCGACGCCTCTGCAGTTATAGGTACGCTTGGTCGTATGGATGACGCATTTAAAGCTGTGACTATGCAGCTTAAAAATTCAGGCTCCCTGCTCTACATGATCGGCGAGCGTAAAGATGAACTCGGAGCTAGCGAATATTATCAACAACTAGGTCAACTTCGAGATAAATCACCTTGGCTTGGTGCAAATGTGCCGAAAGCAGATTTCAAAAAAGTCGCTGAAGAATCTTACGCACTTACCGACCTTATAGATCAAGAGCTTGTACTGGCATCTCATGACATCTCTGATGGCGGGCTTGCGGTAGCTATTGCCGAGATGGCTCTTGGCGGAAATGCGGATGGGCAGCTTGGAGTTGAGGTAAGTTTAGACGAAAACGATTTACGTTTCGACAAATACATCTTCTCAGAAACGGGAGGATTCGTAATCGAAGTTGATCCTACTCATCAAGAAGTAGTTGAGACATTGTTAAATGATAGAAATATATTTTTCACACAACTCGGTGGAACTTTGGATGATCCTTACTTCGTTCTCAAAACTGAAAAAGGTGACGAAGAAGGTGAAATGATTTCTCTTCCACTTGAAGATATGGCAATTGCTTGGGGTAGCTCACTTAGAAAAAAACTTAAATAATATTATGAAACGCATAGCAATACTACAATTTCCGGGAATCAACTCAGAATACGAGACTAAGCGCGCAGTCGATGATGCAGGTATGGAAGGTGTGATTTTTCGTTGGAATGAGTCACCGGTAGAGCTTGCTGCATTCGATGGATTTATAGTGCCGGGAGGCTTCGCTTACGAAGACCGTGGTAGGGCGGGGCTTATTGCATCACTTGATTCGATTATGGATGTTATACGGTCAGAAGTAGCAAAAGGTAAGCCGCTCCTTGGGATATGTAATGGTGCTCAAATCGTTGTTGAAACATGCATGGTTCCCGGGGATGGAAAACTTGAATTATGTTTGGCAAATAATAAACGTATCAAAGATGGCGAAATAGTAGGAACAGGGTTTATAAATTTTGACGTTACTCTCAGGGCAACGGCATCACCTGGTCGCTGTGCTTTTAATATCGGTATAGAATCAGACTCGCTACATTATGCGCCAATCGCACATGGAGAAGGGAGGTTTACAACTACAAATTTAGAGACTTTATCTCGAATAGAAAACAACGATCAGATCATTTTCAAATATTGTGATGCAAATGGGGAAGTAGTAGATAATTACCCTATCAATCCAAATGGTGCCTTCAAAAATGCCGCCGCAATATGCAATGAAGCCGGAAACGTTATGGCTATTATGCCGCACCCTGAGCGCGCTTTTAGCGCGCCTATTCCGGAAGTTTTCACTTCAATGCGCACATATCTTGAAGAATATTATGACAAAGGAAAAGCCATGATTCCGGAAACAGCGACTACTCATAAGAGTGATTATTCGCGCTTAACGCTCGCACCATTTCACAATAGAACTTCTCATTTTGAAATCTTGGTAGACCTGATTATCACTGACAATACGGCTGAGACTTTTACAAATACACTTAATTTAATGGGATTTGAAGTAAGCACAAAACGTCAAACTCATTATACGGTTTTCTATGATGAATCTTCAAAAAACTCACCACTTGAAATGGCAACCCTGCTCATATCTTCAGGTGAACTTCTAAATACAAACAAAGAATTCGCTAGGGTAAAGATTGGCGAAAAAACGTATCAATTTAATCCAAATAGCGGAGAGATCGATGAACTTTTCACCCCACTTCATAAAGGGGTTTTACAACTATATTCAAAAGATCGCGAAGACTTTTTCGGTCAGAGTAAGACAGAAAAAATTCAAAAACACTTGGTCGGCAAAAATCCGAAATGTAGTGGCTTCAAATTCGTAGTGCAAGGTGTTCTTTGGACGGTAGATTATCTGGATTCAACTATTCCTGAAGATCACGATGCAAATATTGACGCCCTCCTCAAGACAAACATTTTCGCAAATCCACATTCCCAAGAATTGTTAAAATATTCATGAAAAAACCTTTTTACATCATAGTGCTCGCTTCCGGAAATGGCACAAATCTTGGTGCTATTATTGAAGCTAAAAATTCAAGAAAACTTCAAAATGTAGAAATACTTGGGGTTATTTCAAATCGTGATGCGGGAGCTCTGGAAAAAGGTCGAGAATATGGCTGTCCTACAGTGCTCCTCCCTTCAAAAGGAAAAACTCCTGAGCAGTATGATGAGGAGCTTATCAAGATGATAGTTGAGTTAGAAGATCTTGAATCGGAAGCGGTTGGTAAAGAAGTGCGAGTTGATTTAATTTGCTTGATTGGATATATGAACATTCTTACACCTGAATTTATTCAAGATTTCGAAGGGAAAATAATAAATGTTCACCCTTCGCTTTTGCCGCACTATGGAGGCAAGGGGATGTATGGAGATGCCGTGCACGAGGCGGTGCTCGCAAGCGGAGACAAAGAAACCGGAATGACAATTCATTATGTTACCGAAGAAGTGGATGCCGGTGAAATGATATTGCAAGTGTCAGTTTCGGTTGAGGCGGATGACACTATAGAAACTCTACGTCAAAAAGTTCAGGCTGAGGAAAAACTCGGATACGTTGAAGTATTAAAAAGATTGTCTTCCGGGAGCTAATATTATATTTTATTGCAATACATTGTTCTCGCAAATAGAATAGTGACCGCATAGATAACTTATAAAATATGTCTACATACGAAGAATCAGGAGTGAATATTTCCGAAGGAGATAAAGCTTCGCGCATCGCATATACGGCAGCGAAAGCTACGTTTGCAGGACGTGAAGGGATGATCGGCTCAGCCGTCGTCCAAGACGGCGGCTTCGCCGGCCTCGTCGATATGGGTGATTTTTATCTTGTTCAAAATGACGATGGGATTGGTAGTAAAGAAGTGATAGCAGAGGCGATTGGCAAATACGACACGCTTGGATATGACTTACTTGCGATGGTTATTGATGACGCAGCTTGCGTTGGAGCGGAGGTTATAACTTGTAGTAACACTATGGATGTGAAAAAAGTTATTTCAGAAAAAGTTGAAAAGCTCATGGAAGGATTTAAAAACGCATGCCTTGCGCACAAGGTGATAATTCCGGGAGGAGAAATTGCGGAGCTCAATACTATGGTAAATAATAATTTGTGGAATGCGACGTCGGTTGGAATAGTTGAAAAACACAAAGTGATAACCGGTGCAAAAGTAAAAGCTGGTGATAAGGTGATAGCTCTGCGCTCAGATGGATTTCGTTCAAATGGATTCTCACTTGTTCGTCATGTGCTCGAAAATGCATTTGGAGATGATTGCTACATGCATCCTTACGATGAGGACATTTCTGACGCAGGTCATAGGCCCATTTTGGAAAATCATACTATTGAAAAATCATGGGGTGCGAAAGTTTTGACTCCATCAAAGATTTATTATTCGTTCATTATGGATTTGCATGGTCGTTTCAAAGAGCCTGCAAAAGTAGATATTCACGGAATCGTGCATGTTACCGGCGGCGGCATCACTGCAAACTTGCAACGCATACTCAAAAACGGTCTCGGAGCACACTTAGATAATTTATTCCCACCTCATGAAATGATGAGCCGCCTCCAAACACTTGGAGACATATCTGACGAAGAAGCTTACAAAGTTTGGAACATGGGCAATGGAATGTTCATCATAGTTGACGAATCTGACGTCCCTCTCGTCCTAGAACGCGCGCAAGCGAACAATATCGAGGCTCAGGTCGCAGGGACGATAAACGCCTCAGGCATGGTCACTTTATAATTTATTGTGAAAAAATATATAGTTCGCGTACTTTTGAAATCGAAATGGCTTATTTTCTGTTAGCTATATTTGCTGACAGTTTTGGTGGTTAAATTTTTATTAAAATAATCCTAAAAAAAATCGTTAGTTTTTTTTAAAGAAATTTTAATTTCGTTTGGTAGGATTGAGAGCAAGTTTCTACTAGATAAATTATTTTTACATAAATGGAAATATCATTAGCCCAGTTAAGAAGGGTTCGAAGGTTGAAAAAAGAATATTATGACTCGATTAGATGCGTGTTTTGTCCTTATTTTGCGGAGGAGGTCACATTTAATTCAAAAGGTTTTATGCACTTGATCTATATAGGGCCACGCAAAGAAAGAGATAGGGTGGAGCAATATCTTCGATTGAAATTATTGGAAAAAGGAGTGGCGATGTTGAAGATTGCAACTGTAGTGCAAGAATATGAAGAAAGAATTCTTGATAAGAAAATAGTTAGATTTTGGGGTTTTATTGGAATAATCGAAGGAGCCAAAATCAAAGTTATAGTGAGGCAGGAGGGTGCTGGCAAAAAACATTTCTACAGTATTTTTCCGAAATGGACTACGCGAAATTTAATAGAAAAATAAAAAGCACCTGCCTACGGATGATTTCCATATAAACCTTGCGGTTCACAGATGCTTGCTAGAACTATAAACAAAAAACTTCAAATTTACAATTAAAAAGCAATTAAAACTTTATTAAAAGAACCTTAAAGAAAATCGTTTAGGTTTTTTAAAGAATTTTTAATCTTGTTTGGTAGGGTGTTTTGTAACTACTACCATGTTTCAACATGCAAGATTTCAAAAAAGAACTGAAGGAAGCCAAAGAATTCTATTTTAATGTTTGGCGAGGTCATGAAAAACCTTGCCCTGCTTTTGATGGAGAGGTTGTGAGAATAACTAGAGCTGGATGGGGGCATATTAGATTTTCTGAAAATAGAGATATAAAAGAAATTATTCCTAGGCTTAAGTTGCTGAAGGTAGCAAAAAGAATTATTGAAAGCCAAAGTAGAATTGTAGACTATAGACAGGTTGAAGATCTCGAATATTGGGCGCTCGAGAATTTTAAATTTGGTAAAGGGGTTAGGGTTATAATTCGATCAAGGGACAAGAAGCACAAGTATTTTTTCAGCGTATTTGTAAAGAATAAGAAACGAGAAAAAAGCTCCTCTCCCATTTGGCCCCGCCAAGGCGAGGGTTAACGGCATCAAGTATCTTCATACTTCGGAGCTTTCTGTATACAGATTATCAAAATAACTAATTAAATACAATTAAAAAGCAATTAAAACTTTATTAAAATAATTCTTAACTCTAAGTTTATATGAATGAAAATACCTGTATGGATTTGTGTGCGGAAACTGTAAAAATAAAAATGTATCTCAATGCCCTAAAGCTTGTTTTTCCTTATGATAATAAGGTTTTGGCCAAGTTGATTAATCATGATAAATTGGTTAATCAAACGGAGAAAATTTCTTCGGAGTGGTTATCATATATTTTTCATAGGGCGCAGAGGTTGGAGCTGCAAAAGATGGGTTTGACCGAGATCAAGATAAAGGAATTATTGAAACGCCGATTTGAGATCGATGTTGAGGCGGAGTATGCGCTTCTTTTAAAGGAAAATGTGAGTTTGATTAGTCGAAGTGATAGAGAGTACCCATCTTTGCTTAATCAAATCTATAACGCGCCTGAAGTTTTGTATGTACAAGGTAAAAAGTCGATGTTGAGTAATCAAAATAATTCATGGGAAATATCTATAGTTGGGACTCGTGCGGCATCATCATATGGACTTGAGGTTACGGAAAGAATTGTAAAAGACCTGAAACCTTATGAGCCTACTATAGTGAGTGGGCTTGCAATGGGGATAGATATGGCGGCGCACAGCGCCGCCATATCAAACGACCTTCCGACTATCGCAGTACTTGGCGCTGGACATGGCTCTCTTAAGCCCAAATACGGCTTCCGATTAATCAAGGAATTACTGACTAATCACTTGGTTGTTTCAGAGTATCCATTCAATATTAAAGGTGATAAATTCACATTTCCACAGCGAAATCGTATAATCGCGGGCTTAAGTCTGGCAACAGTAGTTGTAGAAGCTCGTAGCCGTTCAGGAGCACTTATCACAGCGCAAATGGCAGCGGAGAATAATCGGGAAGTTTTCGCCGTGCCAGGCTCTATACTCAGTACTTATTCTCGTGGTACGAACGAAACGATAAAAAAATCTGAAGCGGAGCTGTATTTGGATGTCCCAACTATGATAGAAACCATAAATCTCAGTGCTTTTCTGCCGTTTGCTGAGCGTTACCCCATATCGCAAAAGGAAGAATTGGCAAAACAACTATTGGCCGCGCGAAAATTAGCATTACTTTCTCCCAGAGTGCGTTTCGCAGGACCACTTCCAAATAGCATTATTCCGGATATAGAAGGGCATATTCACAGAAAAATTTATGATAATCTAAAATGCCCAATGAGTATTGGTGAAATGATCGAAGTAACCGGAGCCACTACTCAGGAACTTCTGATATCACTTACCGAACTTGAACTTCAAGGCTACATCAAAGAAGATACCAATCAAAAATGGCTCCGCACAGTTTGAAACTAATGTTATTAGCTTTTGTCTATAACTCTAAACACTTCTTCCAAAGTTGTAATACTTTGAATAACTTTTATTACTCCATCATCCTCCATCGTGATCATGCCTTTTTCTATGGCTTTCCCTAATATTTCATGTCCGGATTTTTTATCCAAAATCATGTCGTGAATATCATCATCTATTATTAAGATTTCTGCTATTTGTGTTTGCCCACGGTATCCATCATCACTACATTTAGCGCAACCTACGGGTTTATATAATTTTGTTGGAACGTCAATCCTCATGTCCGGATTTTTTTCTTTTAAGTTTTTCACCTTCTCTTCCAAATATATTTTCTCTTTTTCTTCAAGCTCTTTTTCTGTTTTACATTCACAGAGTATACGCACTAACCTTTGGGCGGCGACGGCGCGTAGAGTCGGAGCCAGCATGAATTCAGGCACTCCTATATTCAACATACGTGGGATGCTTTCTACAGCACTATTTGTATGCAAAGTTGATAATACAAGATGTCCGGTAAGCGCAGCCTGACAGGTAGTCGAGGCCGTATCAAGGTCACGAATTTCCCCGATCATAACTATATTCGGATCTTGTCTGAGGATTGATTTTAGACCTGATGCAAAAGTATATCCACGCTTCTCATTTACCTGGCTTTGAGAAATCCCATGCAGATGATATTCGATTGGATCTTCAAGCGTGATTATCTTAACTTCTTGTTTATTTAATCTATCAAGCATTCCATATAGAGTAGTTGTTTTACCGGATCCGGTTGGCCCGGTAACGAGTATTAGCCCAGTCGATAGATGGCATAGTTTTTCTAAAATACTATAATTGAAATCACTAAATCCGAGCTCCTTTAAACTTAAGAATCCTTTGCGCGCATCTAGAAGTCTCATTACGATGGTCTCTCCAAATTCAGTTGGAATAAGCGACACACGGACATCGATCTTTTGGTCATTTATTACGAAATAAAATCTTCCATCTTGTGGTTCATTGTTTATATTTAACTTCATTTTAGCCTTATACTTCAGTTGATTTAGTAAGTTCGCATAAGTCTTTAAGTCTATTCTTGTGATTGGTTGCATCATTCCATCAATTCGAAATCGTAGCTGGCAATATCCCTCTTCAGGTTGAAAATGCATGTCTGATGAGCCGGTTTTGATGGCCCCAACGCATAAAAAATTCACACCCTCCTCGGCTGGCATCTCTGATAGAGTTTCTTCAGCTTCCTTTCCTAGATTTTTTATCTCCTCTGCATATGCTTCCAGTTTTGATTCGTCTACTTCAGTATTGTCAACATTTACGGTTTGTTTAGCGGTTTTTGAAAAATATCTACCTAAGATATTTCGTATACCTGTGTCAGAAGCCATGCTTACATTCAATTGATATCCATCGTCTCGTAGTTTTTGTAATACATTTTTTGTCTCTGTGTCATTTGGATCGGAGACAGCTACCCTGATCTTTTTTCCTATTTTGAAAAAAGGAAGTACTAATGTTTTCGCCATAATACTATCATCCAGTAAATTAAACATATCAGGATTGATTGGCGTTTGAGTAATGTCTACATATGTGAGATCGAGAGTTTTCGCATTTTGTACGACAGCTTTTTCTTTCAATTCCAGATTTATCTTATCGATAGCTTGTCTCATGTGTATGCCTTCGGCATGTTCAGTTTTTACATGAGGGGCATCTGTATCGGTTGCATCAGGAATTTGCACCGTCATATCGACAACTTTTGGTTGAGTTTTAGAGCCATCATCTTGTGCAATGTTCCGGTCAGTCATTTGACTATATTAAAATCTATTTATTCTAGCACAAAAAAGCCCCTTTTGGAAGGGGCTGATTGCATGTTTTTGAGTTTATCGGTATTACTTTACCAATTTCATAATTTCAAAGATTTCTATTGCCTGCTCTTCGCTCAATCCTACAGACACAAAGTCCTCTACGGAAAGCCCTTTGAGCTGACCAACTTGTGTTAGACTTGCCTCAGTAAGCGCGCTGCGAGCACCTTCTGAGATTGGTAATTTTTCAACTTCTTCGATAGTAAGTTTCGCATCTTTAGCATCTTCAGGAGATAGTTCAGAGATATCCAGTATATCTAGCTCAAGACCTACGAGTTGAGAAGCCAATCTTACATTTTGACCATTTCTTCCAATTGCAAGTGGGCGTTGGTCCGTGTGTACATAAATCCTTGCACGTCTAGAGTCTTTATCTAGATTGATAACTGCGATTACCGCAGGTGATAACGCCGCTTTTATGAATTCTTCAAGATTCTCTTTCCATTCGATGATATCGATACGCTCCCCATTTAAGTCGTCCATGATAGATTGAATACGCGCACCTTTTTGCCCAACGCAAGCGCCTATTGGGTCGACTTTATCATCAGTGCTACTAACGGCTATTTTTGAACGTACACCTGCTTCGCGAGCCACAGCTTTGACCTCTACGACCTTCTCTGCAATCTCAGGTATCTCAAGTTCTAATAATTTCTGAACAAGGAGTGGGTGAGAACGAGAAATCAAAAGTTGGGGTCCTTTTGTAGTCTTGATAACTTTGTCCAAATACACTCTTGTTCGTTGACCGGCATAATATCTTTCCCCGGGGATTTGATCTTGTGGTTTTAGAAGTGTAGTTACTTTTTCCAAGCTGATGTAAACATTTTTACCATCAACCCGGTGTACGGTAGATGATAGAAGTTCGTTTTCACGATCCTTGAAAGTTTCGTACATCAGGTCTCTTTCAGCTTCTTGGAGACGTTGAGTTATCACTTGTTTTGCTGATTGTGCAGCGATCCTTCCGTATTCGGCAGGAGTTACATCCATACGAATTTCATCACCAATCTTTGCGCCTTTTTTGTATTTTTCAGCGTCCTTTACCGTCATCTCAAGCTCTGGCTCTTCGACGCCTTCTACGACTGTTTTTACGACGTAGACTGTAGCATTTTCTACAGAATCATTTATATCTACTTCGATATTTTGATCTTTATTCCCGTAATCTTTACGGTATGCGGCGCGAAGCGCCGCCTCAATAGCTTCCATAACTACCTCTTCCGGAAGTCCTTTTTCATCACACAACTGCTTAACTGCAGATTGAAATGGTGTTTGCATAAATTTATAATTAAAAATTAAATGAATTCTTTGTGAGCGTAATTGAGCTTTGGAATTTAGCCGAGGAAGAAAAGCCAAGATGAATAATCATCCTAGTCTAACACGAGGATACTACCCACTTACCGGTCTTTTGGCAAGCTGTTTGTTAAATCGACCAATTGCTCATATCTTACGTATGGAAGTCCGCGCGAGCAGAGTAGGTAAAGTATTTTTTGTTTACGTTTTTCAGGGGTAAGTTGCATTAACCGTCGCGCATTATTAGCTATAAGCTCGCACGCAAGCTCCCTCTCGTTTATAGGGTCATCTTCAAAATGAGTCTCTATCAATTCCTTATCAATTCCTTTTTTTATTAATTCCATTCTTAAAATATATTTACCACGTGGTTTCAAAGCGAGTCGTGTACGAATATATTTCCCGACGTACGCTTTGTCATTTAAAAATCCGAATCCAATGCACTTTTCGATCACGTCATTGATGATCTTTTTATTGTATTTTTTTCGCTCCAATTTAGTTCTTATTTCATGAGTTGTATAGTCGCTCCGTCCAAGAAGCCGGCAGGCGTAATTATACGCCCTGCTAGCCTCTTTTTTTATTGTTTTTGTATTGTCGTCAGATGTCATGGTTTTTGATTATGCAGCTTCTGCTACTATTTCCCCGGTTTCCAGATTTACGACCTCCTCAAATGACTCATCGTGATTCGTTGGTATACCTGAGCTATCACTTAGGCATTTAGCTCTTACTTCTTTTTCGATTTCCGCCATCATAGTTGGATTCTCAAGCAGGAAGAACTTCGCATTTTCACGGCCTTGTCCAAGGCGTGTATCTCCGTAAGAATAGAATGCTCCTGACTTTTTGATTACTTCACATTTTGCACCAAGGTCAATAAGATCACCTTCTTTTGAAATACCGTTGTTAAACATGATATCAAACTCTGCAATTTTAAATGGTGGAGCGATCTTGTTTTTCACAACCTTAACACGTGTACGTTTTCCGGATACTGATTTTTCTTCATTGGAAGTGTCAGCAATCTGTCCAATTGATCGAATATCAAGTCGTACAGATGAATAGAACTTCAGCGCATTACCACCGGTAGTAGTTTCCGGGTTACCGAACATTACCCCAATTTTCATACGTAGCTGATTGATAAATATAACCGTTACGTTCGATCTGCTTATGGCAGCCGTCAGCTTCCTAAGTGCTTGGCTCATCAGTCTGGCTTGTAGACCCATATGCGAGTCTCCCATTTCACCTTCTATCTCTGCTCGTGGAGTAAGTGCGGCAACGGAATCTATGACGATTATATCCACTGCATTTGAGCGTACAAGGGTCTCCGTGATTTCCAAAGCTTGCTCTCCATTGTCAGGCTGTGAAACCAAGAGCTGATCCACGTTAACACCTATTTTACGAGCGTAATTAGGGTCGAGGGCGTGCTCTGCATCTATAAATGCAGCCGTGCCTCCTTGCTTCTGAGCTTCAGCTAAAATGTGCAATGTTAAAGTTGTCTTACCTGAAGACTCCGGGCCGAAAATCTCAATAATACGACCTTTTGGAATTCCTCCTCCGAGGGCGAGGTCCAATGATAGACATCCGGTAGGGATAGTTTCCATAGGTATGCGACTTTTTTCATCCATTCGCATGATCGCGCCTTTGCCGAAATTTTTTTCGATCACGGCCATAGCGAGTTCGAGGGCCTTCGCCTTCTCGCTGACTTGTGTACTTGCTGCTTTTGCCATATGTTCTTTGGTTAGAATGGTAAATAAATAATTTGTATAGATGACTCATAGATAAGGTTGGCTTCGTCTCTTTATCTGGCAGGGCAAGCTTCGCGCCCCGCCTGGGTGAGTACGACCACACTCTAGGTGAGTAAAACGCCACTGTCAACGAAATACTCGCAACTAGACTTGCAATTCAATCAAAAAAAATGTGTGACATACAAGTCGCCACTAAATATTGTGTCGTAAAAACTCACTCACCACCACTTAAGCGCGCGAAGCTTGCGTTGCGAAAAAAGGTGTGCGAAGCTTATTTTGTAACTTCTTTTTCTCTGCTCTCCTTTCTTTCCGCTCTTTCTTTAGAGATTTTCGCCTCTTCCTCCATGCGTTTTTTGAAATCAACTTCAGTTAACGGCTCATCATCATCTTTTAGGTGGAAAAATTTTCTAATACTAACATCAGTACCAAATGCAATCTGTCTACCTTTGCAAAGATTACAGGTAAATGAATACTTCCTTGGGTTTTTAGTTACATCAACCAGCCCTCTGCATTCTTTACAATAAAAAATAATACAGCTTTCTTTCTCGGCTATACGTTCTCGTAACTCTTTTAGTCGCTTTCGCTCTTCTACAACTACTGAACTTCCCTCATCCCTATCAGTATTGGTTGCTGTCTTTATTACTTCTTTATTCAAATCATTTTTTTATTAAATATCCATTCTTAGAGTTTCGTTTTTCTTTCCGGTCTCATGCGATTCACGATACTGTCTTTCTGCAAGCGGTACATCATTTTCTTGTCGAAAATTAGGATTTTCTCTCGCAATATCTTTATGAATACGATCTATACTTTCTTCAACCTGTTCGAAAATATTAAGTTCTACTTTAGCCGGTTCCTTGCGACGCATGTATGATCCAAAAGCCATTACAGCTGAACCAATCAAGCAAAGAAATAGTCCGAAAGCAGTTTGTTTCAAGGTTATATTTACTCCAAATTTCGGGTCAAAATAAATAGAGGATGTAATCACAAAAAGAAGTACGTTTTCTGCAGCAACATACGTTGCAAGCTGGTCGAATTTTTCCAGTAGTCTGAGTTTTTTACCAATCATACGTCCAAGCATTTTTGCAAAAACCGCACCACTACCGAGTAATATAACGAGTCCGATTGCAGAGAGCGGACCTGTAAGTCCAAGGAAGGTGTCGCCCTTACCCCATGCATCAAGATCTCTATACCATGGTAAAAAAACTGATAATACTGCGAGCCCTGAGCCAATCATTACTAATTTCTCAGCTGAACTTAATTTGGTGAATAGTGTTTTTGCGTTCCGCATTTTATCCATATTAGGATTAGGTTAAATCATCTGTCCGCAGAATAACATGAGCTTATACCCAAGGTAAAGAGCAGTGATGGGCGAAGGTGTACATCAACTGTTTTAACGTAACAAAATGGTGCTATACTGGCGGCATGAAAATCGCAATTGATATCAAGTCGGCGCTTGGGGATAAGACAGGGAAGGGTGTTTATGCATACAATATTGTGCGTGAGCTTGTGAAGTCCGGCAAAGAGGATGAATTTTTGATGTATGCACCGAAAAGTGAAGATCCATTTGTTGATGAATTAGCGAAACTTGCAAATGTAGAAGTGCGAGTTATTTCCTCGAGTGGTCTTAAGTGGCATTTGGATGTTTATCAAGACGTCATGGGGTTGTTTTCAAATGGTGAAGTTGATGCATACTTCTCTCCGGGTAGTTTTATAGTTTCGGCACTTTTTTATTGGACAGGGCTTTTGTCATTTGGGTTTAAAAAAACACCGGAATCTTACATAACCGTGCATGATTTAGTGGCATTTTTATATTCTGATACTCATAACAAAAAGGCTGTTTTCATAGAGAAACTTACCCTCAAGTCATCATTAAAAGGGGGCAAAAGGATATTTGCAGTTTCGGAAAATACGGCTAAGGATGTTATGTCAAGATTTGGCATACCTTCAGAGAAAATCATAATTACATACAATGCAGTTGGTGAGAATTTCATCGCTCCAAATTTAAGTACTATTGCGGCTTTTCGTGAAAAGTACAAGCTTCCAAAGAAGTATATCTTGAGTCTCGGCACACTTGTGCCTCGCAAAAACATCCAACTTACACTCAAGGCATTTTCACTTCTTTGTGCGGACTCTAAGTTCTCGAAGGATATAGATCTTTGTATTGTTGGTGGGGATGGTTGGGGTGATTCACAGGAGTTTGCTCTGAGTGAGGCCGCACAGAACCCTCGCATTCACATGCTCGGCTACCTACCATACGAAGAATTGTCATGTATATACACAGGGGCGGAAGTTTTTGTGTATCCGTCCCTCTATGAAGGCTTCGGCATACCTCCACTTGAAGCTGCGTCTATGAGCTGTCCGGTAATAGTAAGTAATACTTCAAGCCTCCCTGAAGTAGTAGGTGATAGTGTGATGCAAATAGATCCAAATGATGCAGAGGCTCTTGCGGAAGCAATCAAACTTCTTACTTCCGATATAGCGAAACGCAAGGAGCTTATTCAGAAAGGCGGCGAAAATATAAAACGCTTTTCATGGCGCAAAAGTGCGGAGCGAATCCTGAAAACTATTAAGCTATAGTTTTAAATAGATTTCAGGAATATCTTTTCATATTCATCGATCATTCTTTCATAGTTGAACTTGGAGTTGATAGTTGCATGTCCTTTTTTTGCGATTTCGGCCTTTAAAGTTTGATTAGTCAAAAGTGCTTTTATGGCTTGGAATAACGCATGGTCGTCCTTTGGTGGTATGACCAATGCTTCAACCCCGGATTCCAAGTATTCGCTAACTCCACATGCGGAGGTGAGAACGATTGGTTTGCTCAGCATCATCCCTTCGAGAACGACGAGGCCAAATGGATCATGCTCACTGGAAGGCAACACGACGACATCGGATTCTTCGTATAGTTTCGCAAGTTTGTCATGCGGAACCTTCCCTTTGAATTCAATAAATCGATCCAAGTGTAATTCTTTCACCGTTTTTTTGAGTGATTCTTCAAGAACCCCGGTTCCGACGATCTGTAAGCCAATTTCTTGACCATGATTAATCAACTTTAAGATCGCGGAAATCAGGTAATCAACACCTTTATCTTGGCTTAATCGAGCGACACAGAGGAGCTTTGGTTTGTGGTTGGTTGCATGTCCTTTTTTAGTCGCTTTATCATGTTGATTAATCAAACTTTTCACCTTGAATGATGGCTTATCAAACTTAATCCCATGTGGGATTATGTGGAGATTTTTGGCCCATCTGATTGGATAGGCGGTCTGTTTTGATGGGGCGATAATTTGGCTAAAGGAAGACCAAAAGTAGTATGCGATTATCCAAGGGTTTTTGGTCAAGGAGCCGCCTATACGCGCATGTTCAATCCATACAACGTGCAATCCAAGTAATTTTGCGACCGGACTCATGAGAAGTTTTTCTGTAAGAGATAAACTATATATAACCGGCTGCATATCAGCTCTTTTTGGATCTTTTTTATGTTGTCGGTGAAATTTTATGAGGAACCAATTGAGATAAAGGAAATAAAATGGGCTAAGTAGTGTAAATACAAATAGAGTCAGGATTGTAACCGGCGGCGAGACGGCCGCCCCCCTAACAACATTAAGTTTTTTTTCTTCAAATAATTTTGTAAGAACGACATCAGATGTCAGCAGTGTGATGTCATGACCACGTTCAAGAAGTGACTCAGCTAAATGCAAAGTATGCAGCTCTTCTCCACCGAGAGCTGATTCAAAAGGAAACCTGGTTATTAATATGTCGAGTTTTTTCATGTCAGAGGACATTGTAACTTGCTTCGTTTATGTTTTGAAGGAATAATACAAACGTAATTCAAAATTAACAAAACAAGAACAGTGCCACATGCAAAATATGTCTTCAAAAAGGTTGGAATTATAACGAAAAGAAACATTCGTCAAAAGATTGGTCTTGTGAAAAAAGTAAAAACTTATCTTGAGAAGCAAGGATGTGAGGTTTTTTTGGATTCAAATGCAGCGCCACTTATCGATAAAAAGCCTGGCTACAAGAAAAAAGAAATGATGGAATTTGTAGATATGGCGATTTTGCTTGGAGGAGATGGTACGATTTTAAAAACCGCCAGACGTATGCCGCCTCGTAAAGTATTGCTCCTACCTGTAAATCTCGGAACTCTAGGCTTTCTCACCGAGACACCTGCGGATAAATTGTTTAATCATCTGGATCGTATATTTGTAAAAAAGAGATTTGTTATAGATGAGCGCATGCTGCTTCGCACTACGGTTTATAGAAAAGGCCGGAAAATAGAATCATTCTTGGCTCTCAATGAGGCTGCTATAACTCAAGGTAGTTTTGCCAGAGTGATAGAAATGAATGTAGAAGTAAATCAACGCAAGCTTATGACTATACGCGGAGATGGCTTGATAGTCTCAACGCCGACCGGTTCAACCGGGCATGGGCTTTCCGCAGGAGGGCCGGTAGTGAACCCCGGTATGGAGGCTTTTATACTTACTCCCGTATGCCCTATCGCACTTTCAAACCGTCCGATAGTTATGCCAAATGATAGACAACTCAAAATCACTGTTCTCAGCGAAAAAAAGGATAATACTTCCAGAGTCGGTTTAACTCTCGACGGACAAGTTATATTTCCACTACTTCATGGGGATGAAATAAAAATCCGCGCTTCATCTAGAAAAGTCCGCATCATACGTATGACGGGTCAAAATTACTACAAAATGCTCCGCCAAAAACTAGGCTGGGGCGTCTAAGCTAGATAGCCTTTTCTTCAACAGAATCGTCGCTATTTCTTGGTGGGGTAACACAGTCGGAGTTATTTGCGAAACCTGCTAATATTGGTGTCGTCCTACCATCCGGTTGAACACACCATTCTAAAACAGCTCTACTCCTATCTCCATTGCCGTCTATCATATCAATTCGTTCTCCAAACCATGGGGCGGCGGTAATGCGGTTACCATTGTTATCAAGAAATATTTCGTCAGGCGGGTAATCTCCCGCAAAAGATTTGGATCCATCATCATCTAGAGAAATAAGTTTGCCAGTATTTGGATCTATATTTCCGGCGCCATCCATAAGAGATAAAATTATACTTACATCTCCATCCCCGAAATTTGTACTAATAGTGACAGGAAGTGTCGCATCATAAATACAATCTTCCCCTGAGGAGTAACCAAGAGGGTTGCCAAATTCATCGCGAGTGACGCCCCCGGTGGCATCTAGTCCAAAGAGTGGGTTGGAGACGCTTACACCGGTCACAGCGGGCATATCAGGGTTCCCTGAGCATCTTTCTTGAGAGGTTAATAGGGCCGCTTGTGATAGCAGACATTCTCTGGCTAGTAATTCTTCAGCAGTAACAATTTCTCCTAATTCATCCGCATCATCTTGAACTATTCTATGCATAGCATGCCTAAAACCTTCACTCCCCCATGGATTTGCAATTTCTCCATTTACATCAAAACAACTTTTCGTCCAAGGCTCCGGAGCGTCCGGAAGCGCATAAAGGTCTTCGTCATTGCAACCTGGAGTACCTGCGATGGCTGCGAACATCAACATACCTGCCAAGGCAGAGCTTGGTCGTGCATCCTCAGAATGGTTACTTCTTCGTGCATCCTCAGAATAGTTACTTTCATCAAGTGCCATAATTGTTTAAATTAAGAGGGGCTATCATAACATCTTTTCAGGAAGACGCAAGGATTTAATCTTCCATTCTAAACCGAAGTGCAACTGAGTAGCAAAAGGGTTAAGAAAATACTAAACAAAAGTATTCCTTAACTTCTCAAACTATGAGAACATATCGTCAAATTACTTATGAAGAGCTAGTGAAAATAGAGACATATCTTGAAGAAGGGCTGAAGAAAGCGGATATTGCTATTCGTTTAGAGCGAAACAAATCAACAATCGGAAGAGTGATCGGCAAGAGTGTAGATGATAAATTTTCAGCCGAAGTTGTGTGGAGGACTATTTGTGAAAGAAAAAGAGAAGTCAATACTCACCATGTAATATTTGCATTTTAGCGCAACTTGAAGTTGCGTTTTTTGGCTTGTAACTCGCCTTCTCTGACGTTTTAGCCTTGACCAAAAATGGTGAGCGAATGTTATAATTTGTTCACAAAATCACCATTGGCAATTCACCCATAAATCACAATAATGTTTAACTAAAAACTTATGAAAAAAACTTTTGTTATCGAAAAACTTTCTGACAAAGAGCTCATCAGTCTATGTGAAAATTTTGGAAAAAACGCCCTCCACTGGAAACGTAAATTTATAGGTCTCATACCCGAAGTAAACAGAAGAAAACTTTATGAAAAAAAAGGATTTGAGACAGTAGTTGAGTTCGGGGCGAAGCTCGCAGGGCTGAGCAAACTCCAAGTACAACGTGCAATTCAAATAGACAGGAAGCTTGAAGATGAAAATCTCTCTGAGCTTCGCACTTCATTTATCAGAGGA
>JAUYJN010000026.1 GCA_030700255.1 Candidatus Peregrinibacteria bacterium
AAAACAGGTGGCAGGTGCAGCAGTCCGAATTGCGAAAGGCCGGCAACGGAGTTTCATCACAAAAATGGCTATGCGAAGACCAAATCTCACGACAATCTCATAGCGCTGTGCAAGCTTCATCATAAGATTACACATGCGGGAATGTATAGCGAGCCTACGAAAACAGACCTTCTTTATTTGGAACACAGAAAACTGGCGCTTAGGTAGAAGGTGTCGGACTGTTGGAGGGTTTGAGGAAAAGGTGGTTTAAAGAAGTGGCCACTTAGGTAAAGTGGGGCTGGCTGTAGGTAGGTGGTACTTGAGAAAAAATTCATGCATCATCGTGTCGTTTGTGAGTTCCGGATGGAAGCTCGTAGCTAGCATGTGGCCTTGCCGGATTGCAATTGGCTGGTCTTTGTATGTGGCGAGGACTTGGATTTGAGTAGTCGGATTAGTGAGTAAGCTGAGTTTTGGGGCGCGGATAAATACAGCTTCGATTTGATGAGTTAAAATCTGTATTTCGGTTATAAAACTGTCACTTTGAGTTCCATAAGCATTGCGATCCGCGCGAATATCCATGACTTTGAGTGATTCGGGCAGGTTATCATCTGTTTGATTTTTGGAATGCCCTATAACTTCTTTTGCAAGTAAAATTGCGCCTGCACAAGTGCCCCAAACGGGTAATGGTTTGATTAACCCATCTTGATTAGTCGAATCGCCGATTATAGCTTGTTTCAGCGGTTCAAAAAGGTTGTACTTTTTCAAAAGTTTCGATTGAGCGGTACTTTCGCCACCTGGAAGAATAATACCTTGGATTCTCCGCTTATTTTGATTTGGACTCTCCGGATCGTAATTTTCAAAAAGATCTTCCGGTAATCGGATTTCAGTAACGTCAAAATCTTCTATTTGCAAATTTTGCGCAGCTTTTATAAGTGCTTTTTTGTGTTCTGCGACAGAGCCCTGAATTGCAAGAATCCCTATTTTCATAAAACTATTTTACCAACCGCGTTCAGCCAATTTCACTTCCAGACTTTCTATTGATTGAGACTCCATAGCTTTGCCAAGTCCTGTTGATGCACGAGTTACCTCTTCCGGTTTCATAAAATTCATAGTTGCATCAACTATGGCTTTTGCCATTACGGCTGGATTTTCTGATTTGAATATTCCTGAACCGACAAACACTCCGTCGCAACCAAGCTGCATCATAAGGGCTGCATCTGCAGGAGTTGCAACACCTCCCGCCGCAAAGTTTACAACAGTCAGGCGACCAAGTGTACGTGTTTCTTTTACAAGCTCTAGAGGGGCGCGCATTTCTTTTGCTGCCGCTTCTAATTCTTGCTCTGACATGTTTTTGAGGGATACAATTTCATTTTGAATTGTTTTCCAATGACGAACCGCTTCGATAATATTCCCTGTACCTGCCTCACCTTTTGTACGAATCATACATGCGCCCTCATTGATCCTGCGTAGCGCCTCACCAAGGTTCGTCGCTCCACATACAAATGGAACTTTGAATTTTGATTTATCAACATGACTCCATGGGTCTGCCGGAGTCAAAACTTCACTTTCATCTATATAATCCACATTTAGTGATTCGAGGATTTGTGCCTCTACAAAATGTCCAATACGAATTTTTGCCATAACCGGAATCGACACGGCCGCTTGTATTTCTGAAATCATCTGCGGATCACTCATACGAGCAACACCACCATCTTTACGAATGTCTGACGGCACACGTTCAAGAGCCATGACAGCAACAGCTCCGGCATCCTCTGCAATCTTGGCCTGCTCAGGGTTTACCACATCCATAATCACTCCTCCTTTGAGCATTTGTGCCAGTCCTTTATTGAGACGTTGTTGATCCATTTGTGCCGCTATATCTTGAGTCATTAGTATATGTGTAAAAATATATTTTTAAATATTCTTGAGTGGCAGGGTCTGACTATATGGCATAGTTTTACAAAAATCCAGTATTTTTTACATACAAAAAAGAGCCCTTCAGATATATCCGAAAGGCTCTCTTGTAATTCCTAAATTTGTACTTAAATTCTTTTATTCAAATCTATTACATGTAGCACCATTCGCTGAATTTATCTCAGTGAAACCTGCTGTAAAATTCGTTTGATTATTCTGTACAAATCCTGACATATTAATTGGACTTCCAACTAGTCCATTGAAACTTCCTATAACTCCATTATTTGTTATAGCAACTTCTGCTGTAATCGCTCTATTTTGTTGACTGGTAGCTTTGTATTTACCGTATAGAGTTATGAATGTAGGCTGATTTGCCGGGATAGTAAATGTAACATTATTAGGTTTGAGTGCATTGAAATAGTTTTGAACCGAGGTTACGTTATAACTTGTTATATAGTTTATTACCTCAGATTCCCTACTAACAATTACCCTATAATCAGTCATAAACGTACCAAAGTGATTCCAGAAACTAAATCCTCGAGCGGTAATCGGCGTATTAGAATTGATCTTCCATTGCCCAAGACGAGCATAAGAAGATTCATTACATAAAGTATTGTTGTAATCAAGTCTTATGTTACTCATCGTATTTAAGTTACCATAAGACTGAATCGTAACTGCTGGAGAGGGCGCAACATTTTGAGTCACCGTTGTAGACTGTGTACTACTTTTCGATGCTATTCGTCGAGCTCTACCTTGTCCATCTTCAGAAGAAAATGCGCCGAAAGCAATAACTACCGCGAGCGATAGTACAAGCAAGAATATGAGCATTTTTACATTTTTTTTGCTGGCCATACTTGAGGGGATTTAAGAAATATGAGATGAAGTTTTAAAAACCTATCGCATAAGTATAACATGGATCGCCCAGCTCGTCAACTAATACTCATCCCAAGATTTTATCTTGAGATCTTTGAGATCGTACTTCTCTATACTGTCGACCAGTACGCTTGCTACTTGTAAATTTGTAATCAATGGAATATTTAAATCAATTGCAGTTCTGCGAATCTTGTACCCATCTGTAATTTCTTCTTTGGAATAAGTCTTTGGAATATTTATAACCAGATCTACTTCGCGTTTTTCGAGCACGTCGAGCATAGTGGGAGATAATTTATCATTGTTTGCGGCCTTGCTGAGTTTGTAAACTATTTTTGATTTAATACCACTTTCAGCCAGAAAAGCATGAGTTCCTTCCGTCGCATAAATATGGAAACCAAGGCTTAGAAGTTTACGTGCATGTCCGAGGAATGCGGCTTTGTCTTCGACCCTCCCTATACTCAAAAGTACGTTTTTCTTTGGAAGGCGGAGCCCTACAGAAATCATAGCTTTCAAAAATGCCTCATACATATCATCTCCAAAACAAGCTACCTCACCTGTTGACGCCATCTCAACGCCGAGTACCGGATCAGCACCCTTGAGTCGAGAGAATGAGAACTGTGGCGCCTTAACCCCTACGTGATCCATGTCGAGCGTCTGATACTTCGCGTCGCGAACGGCCTTTGGCTCTACGTTTCCAAGCATAGCTTTTGTCGCAATATCTATAAAATTATGACCTGTTACTTTGGATGCAAATGGGAACGAGCGACTAGCACGGAGATTGCACTCGATCACTTTTATCATGTTATTTTTCGCAAGAAATTGTATGTTAAACGGCCCTGTGATATTCAATGCTTTTGCTATTTTTTTCGAAATCGTACGGACTCTTTTTATAGTTTCAAAATAAAGTTTTTGTGGAGGGAGCACTATTGTTGCATCCCCGCTGTGAACTCCTGCGTTTTCTATATGTTCGGAAATAGCCCAGATAAGAACCTCCCCTTTGTGTGCGACCGCATCAACCTCGATCTCTTTTGCATTTGTCATGAATTTTGAAATCACAACCGGAGCTTCGCTTGAAATCCTTGCTGCTTTTGCCAAATATCCATCCAAAGCTTCTTCATTTTTTGCAACACTCATCGCAGCTCCTGACAAGACATAAGAAGGTCGCACAAGTACCGGGTAACCAACTTCTTTTGCAAATTTAAATGCCTGTTCTTTTTTCGCAAATTCATTCCATTTTGGTTGGTCAATATCGAGGTCATCGAGCAATTTAGAAAATATATGACGACTCTCCGCACGATCTATATCTTGCGGAGAAGTACCCATGATTTTCACTTTGTTCGCATGGAGCTTGAGCGCCAAGTTATTTGGCACTTGGCCACCCATGGAAATGAGCACACTGCAAGATGGTTGCGGCGCTTCGCGCCGCCCCTTATTCGCAAATGAAGCTAACGCCATTTCCGCCTCATAAATATCGAGCACGCGCTCAAGTGACAATTCGTCAAAATACAATTTGTCACATGTGTCATAATCCGTAGACACAGTCTCCGGATTATAATTTATCATGATGGTTTCGTATCCTTGGTCTTTTAGAGTGTTAACCGCTGTAACACAACACCAGTCAAACTCTACGGAAGAACCAATGCAGTAGGGGCCGGATCCGAGGACGATCGCCTTTGGTTTTTGTTTTGTTTTCGCATTTTGTGTGCGTTTTGGTTTGTTTGAAGAGATAGTTAAGTCATCTTCTGTACCGTGATAAGTCATGTACAGATAATTTGTCTGAGCCGGGTATTCAGCAGCGAGCGTGTCGATTTGTTTTATCACCGGAAGTACACCCATCGACTTTCGCATAGCTCTAACTTCCATTTCTGTTTCGCCTCCATGAATTATAGAAATTTGTTTATCAGAAAATCCTTTTTTCTTCGCCTCTCGCATGAGATCTTTTGAGATCGCACCTTTGGCCGCAAGCTCTATATCTAGATCAACTATATTTTTTAATTTCTCCAAAAACCAAATATCGATTCCTGAGATTTTATTTATTTTTTCAGGGCTCCGCCCTCTCTTTAGCGCTTCAGCTATCGCAAGAATCCTTTTTGGAGTTGGATTCTCGATTGCAGATTTAAGATGATCTGTAGGTATCCCCAGTTGCTCATTACCGGTAAATCCGTACATACCAACTTGAAGCATACGAAGACCTTTTTGCAAAACTTCTTCAAAAGAGCGACCGAGCGCCATAATTTCGCCGACTGATTTCATCTCTGATGTGATCTTTTGTGAGACCATTCTGAATTTATCCAGATCCCAGCGAGGAATTTTTAATGCCAAATAATCAAGCGCCGGCTCGAAGCATGCGGTCGTACATCCCGTCACTGCATTTTTAAGTTCCGGCAAAGTATAGTGCAAAGCCAATTTTGCTGCGACATGGGCAAGCGGATAACCTGTCGCTTTGGATGCGAGCGCGGAGCTACGCGACAAGCGAGCATTCACTTCTATCACCCTGTACTCTCGTGACATAGGATCAAGCGCGTACTGAATATTACATTCTCCAACTATCCCCAAATGTCTAATAACTTTGAGCGCAATTTCACGCAACATATGATATTCAAAATTATTCAAAGTCTGTGATGGCGCAACCACGATCGACTCTCCGGTATGAATTCCGAGCGGATCAAAATTCTCCATATTGCAAACCGTAATACAGTTATCAGCACAATCACGCACAACTTCATATTCAACTTCTTTCCAACCCTTCAAACATTCTTCAACCAAAACTTGTGGAGAAAAACTAAAAGCAGTATCGAGCATATCCGCCAATTCTTTTTTGTCATATGCAAACCCCGACCCTTGCCCCCCAAGGGCAAATGCCGCTCGTATCATAAGTGGAAATCCTATATCCTCACCAGCCTTTAGAGCCTGCTTCTTCGATGTACATGCGAAACTTCGCGGCACATTCACATCAATCTTCCGCAACTCTTTATTAAACAAATCCCGATCCTCGGTTTTTTGTATAGACTCAACAGGAGTCCCGAGCACCTTCACCCCATATTTCTTCAAAATCCTTTTCTCAAAAAGCTCAACCCCACAATTCAGCGCCGTCTGCCCTCCAAATGACAAAAGTACCGCATCCGGTTTTTCTTTTTTTATCACTTCCTCCACAAAATAAGCATTCACCGGCAAGAAATAAACTTTATCCGCAAGCCCCTTGCTAGTTTGATTTGTTGCAATGTTTGGATTGATCAAAACAGTCTTAATCCCCTCCTCCTTCATCGCCTTGATCGCTTGGCTCCCGGAATAGTCAAATTCACCCGCCTCACCTATCTTCAGAGCTCCGGAACCAAGAATCAGTACCTTTTTCGGATGAATCCGAACCGGTTTAGGTAGCGCTGATTTCTTGCTTAAACTAGGCATAGATTATTAGAATTGATTAGAGGAACTTGTTGGCTCCGCCTCCTTATTTCGCAATACAAGCTTCGCGTATTGCGTGGCTATGTCTGTTTTTATTTTTTTCGAACATTTTCGCACTCGCTTGCCCCGCCTCAGCGGTGGCTTCGCTCGCGCATGGTTTTTATTTCTCACCAGTTATACAAAAATTTGGTGGCCACCGAAAGCCCAAATTCCTACCAAGCCAAAACCTCGTGTTGACGGAAAAAATATAAGGTTGTACTTGAGTTTATTTCACAATACAAATCTAACCAAAATGATCATACCCTACCGGAGCGTAGCGAAGGTATTTTTGCGTGTGGGCGGACTCTACCGGAGTGAAGCTGCAGTATTGTGGCGGAGGCGTAGGCGGAAATAAACTTCGACACTTTCGTGAGCGCGCAGATGAAAATCGAACTTAACGAACAAATGCGATATCAACTTGAAAAGATGAAACACAAAATGGAGGTGCAATTTAACAAGAAAATACTAAAACGGCTTATACAAGCCCAGTTCGGCCACTTTTTCCCCGGGGAAAATTTTTGGGAGAATGTGGCGTTGGAAGTTTTAAGGTCGTTGGGGTGAGCGGGGGAATGTTGCGGAAGTGGAGTTGAATCGTTTTAAGTCTACTTTCCTTGATACCGATTTATATGTATTCTCGTAAAGAATTAAATAATCTTTATGAAGATATGTTGGCAATGCAAAGAGGGCTTTGAAGTAACAAATAGTGATCGGTTGTTTTTGAGTGAGGTGAGTCCGGTTTTTGGAGGGGTGAAATTTGAGGTGCCGGAGCCAATGAGTTGTCCGCCATGTAGGCAGAGGCAGAGACTTGCTTTTCGGAATTTGCGATCGGTTTATATGCGGAAGTGCGACCTAACCGGCAAACCTATACTTTCGACTTTTGATAAAGATTGTGCGACTCCCGTATATAGCGCGGAGGCATGGTGGGGTGACTCATGGGATGGGACGAGCTTCGGGCGAGATTTTGATTTTAGTCGGTCGTTTTTTGAGCAGTTTGCCGAGCTTTATCACATGGTTCCATTACTTCAAAATTCTGTATTGCTAACTGAAAATTGCGACTATATCAACGGAGCGGCAAACTGTAAGGATTGTTATCTTTGCTTCAATATGGATTATTGCGAAAAATGCTATTACATCACGGAATGCAAACACATGCTCTCATGTGTGGACTGCCTGAGCTCGAACCATTGTGAGCTTTGCTATGAATGTGTGTGTTGTGAAAGTTGCTACAATTTGAAATATTCGCAGAGGTGCATGAGTTGTCATGACAGCTATTTCCTCGCTGATTGCAAACAATGTAAAAACTGTATCGGTTGCGTGAATTTAGTTGGAAAGGAATATTATGTTTTCAATCAGGAAGTTCCGAGGGAGCAATTTGAAGCATTCAAATTGCGACTACAAAACCATGAAGAAGTTGAAAAATTAAAAAAAGAATTTGCGGAGTTTTCACTCAGATTTCCAAAAAAATATTATCACGGATATTCAAATGAGAATTTTTCCGGTGACCGAATTCAAAATATAAAAAATAGTTATAATTGTTTCTCTGTTTCGAATTTGGAAAATTGCAAGTATTGCTATTACTTTTTTGATTCCAAAAATTGCATGGATCAAGACGTATTCGGAGATAACGCCGAGTGGATGTATAACTGCATCACAAGTGGGCTAAATTCTTCTAACAATCTATTTTGCATGTTTACGTGGAATAGCTCAAGTTACAATCTTTATTGTCATGCTATGAGCGGTTGCAGCAATAATTTCGGCTGTAGCGGACTCAAACGAAAAAAATATTGCATCCTCAATAAGCAATACACAAAAGAAGAATATGAGGCATTGGTACCGAGAATTATTGAACATATGAAAAACACGCCATACACAGGACAGGCGCATGCGTCCGCATGCACCGAGTGGGGAGAGTTCTTTCCACCGAGCATAAGTCTTTTTAGATACAATGAAACTCAGTCCGCGGAGTTCCATCCTTTGACAAAAGAAAATGCACTCGCACTTGGCTTCCGATGGAAAAACCTTGAAGAAAAAATTCCAGATGCAAATCGGAGAGATGTAGCTATTTGTGAAGCGACCGGAAGACCATTTAAAATGATTGCGCAGGAGCTAAAATTTTATAGTGAACAAAAAATACCATTGCCACATTTCAGTTCTGAAGAACGCCACAGGCGACGAAATGCATTACAAAATCTCCCACGAATTTACGATCGAGCATGCGCCAAATGCTCAACCCCAATCCAAACCAGCTACGTCCCCGACAAACCGGAAATAGTTTACTGCGAAAACTGCTACCTACAAGAAATTTATTAGCGCATCCCATCTGGCACGCCTTTGCCCCGACCTCAAAATAAATGCTAAATAAAATCGCAACTTGATGCGGAATCGTACTCAGCACGATTTTATCGCTAATCACCCTCCCATTTTGGATTTCGTTTGTTGGATAAAGCCTCAACTGTACCCTCTTTTCCATTGCAAATAACAGTGGGTTTTGATAGTATAGGCGCAGATTAGCTCCGAAGTTTAAATACTTGACGTCGCCATCTTCTCGTTCTTACGAGGAGTAAGCGTAAGAGGGGCTTTTCTTTAGTGTTTGTTCACGAGAAATACGCTAAAAAAATGTTTTGGTCCATCGTTAACTGACCTAATTATCACCCTTATTCGCCTTCTGTTTACAATATCTTCTAAAGCCCAATATTGGGATATAGGGAATTTGAGGCTGCTGTTTCGCTTTAGTTTTGGCTTTTTGGAGCTCTTTTTTGAAATTTGGCATGTGATTAATGGTAGTTTGCGTAAACTCAGCTCACCTTAAATCTCAAAGCTTCGAGGAGGTGAGATTCGCGGATGACATCGGAGCGAGAGAGGTCGGCGATTGTGCGAGCGAGTTTTAGGATGCGGTAGTAGGAGCGGGCGGACAAGCTATGCTTGTCGACCGCGGATTTTATAGTTTTTATTTGTTTTTGGGTAAGTGGGCAGTAAGCGCGAACAAGTTTTGCGGACATTTGAGAGTTTGAGCTAAGTCCATGGATGGCGAGACGACGGCTCTGCGTTTCGCGAGCGATGATGACTCGCCGCCTGATATCTTCAGTTGATTCACCTTGGCCTCCGCTGAACAACTTATCGGTTTCGACACGCGGTACATTTATAAATAAATCAATCCTATCCATGAGTGGGCCGGATATTCTCTTCTTGTACCTTTGAACTTCCGTACCACTACAGACGCATTCTCTCTTCGGATCACCAAAATAGCCACAAGGACATGGGTTTTTTGAAGCCATAAAAATAAAATCTGCAGGATATGTATATCGCATATTCGCGCGTGTAATTGTGATGGTTTTATCCTCAAGTGGCTGGCGAAGAGATTCAAGAATGCCTCGTGGAAATTCCGGAAGCTCATCAAAAAATAAAACTCCTTTGTGCGAAAGCGTGATCTCACCTGGCATCGCACCCGAACCACCTCCGATAATAGAAATCTTCGAAGCAGTATGATGAACCCCTCGAAAAGGCCTTTCAAAACTTAGCGGACGGCTCCCATCTATCATTTTTGAAACAGAATAAATCTTTGCAACCTCCAAAGCTTCAGAGGTAGACAATGGCGGCAGGATACCTGCGAACGCACGGCCAAGTAGTGTTTTCCCAGAGCCCGGTGGACCTTCGAAACACACATTATGCCCACCTGCCGCCGCAATCTCAAGTGCCCTTTTGGCAAATGCCTGCCCTTTGATATCTGTGAAATCTACGTAATTCTCAGTATTGCTTGTATATTCTTTTGAATTTTCTACTATTTCGCCCGTTTGCATGAATTCAAAATTCCCCTCAACCAAATGCTTTAAACTCTCAACTCCGCAAACTTTTATACCTTCAACGAGGCTCGCTTCAGCTAAATTTTCTATTGGCACGACCACCCTTTTTAAACCTTCATCCTTTGCCATTATCACAGCAAGCAGCACTCCTGAAACAGGGCGCACCTGACCATCGAGCGACAATTCTCCAAGTATCAAAGTCGAATCCGTAGAAATCCCATCAGCGTCAAAATCCGATCTCCGACTGAGCCAGCCCTTCACCTCTCCGCTTGCAAGTAGCAGCCCATAAGCAATCCCCAAGTCATAGCAGGTACTGGATTTTGGAATATCCGCCGGTGAAAGATTTACAATTTTTCTAGTTTGAGGGAATTTAAAACCGGAAGATTTAATTGCGGCATAAACACGCTCCTTGGCTTCTTTGACCTCTGTACTCGGAAGCCCGACCATCGCAAATTGCGGTAGGCCATTTACAACTACTATTTCAATTTCAACTAAACGGCTGGAAAGTCCGATCAAAGCGGACGAAAAAATCCTTGTTACCATGGCTGAGGTGGTTAATGTTTTCCACCCTATACCAAACAAAGTTAAAATATTTTTAAAAAACCAAGACTATTTTTTTTAGATTTGCTTTTTAGAGGTTCCCTAGCTCTCTTGGAATTTGATCTCCCAAACTGAATCTGTGTCGCCAAATAAAACTGCGCCGTTTTCTTGTAAGTCGACTCTGTTTATAAATGTCTTTGGCTCGTATAAATTGCTGTATTTATTGAATCCGAGATTGTAATTGACCATAGAAGAATTTCTGTTTGTTATGATTTTTAGACCATCGCTATTTTTAATTTTATTGAGAATTCCGCCTGATTGAGGTGCGTATTCTTGTTCTATCGCATAGAAAATATTATTTTCATCACGCCAAACTATAGAATCCGGCTCTGCCACTATAGATAAATCAGCCTTAAGCTCTGTGCCTTTTAGATCAAAAATACTATATGCCAGCAGCGTAGCTGACCCCGGCAGGGCTGACCCTATAAGTATTTGTGAGCTCGAAGGGCTGAATTTGATATCTCTCACCGCCATCAAAGTTAGAATCTTACTCCTGGAATCTTCCAGTAAATTTACAAGAAAAACCTCTCCGGTATCTGCATCATACACAACTACAAAATTCTCATCATGAGAAACAAAAACTTTTGGAGATTTAAGTGGTTTTACAAAATTTGATACTAATTTTATGTCACCCGGAACAAATGAATTCAAACTCTGCGCTATGTTTGAATCGTCGCTTGAATCGCTCATAGTCCCTCCTGAGATTTCATTTTTGATAAAATAAAGTACGTCATTTTTTGGTGCATATTTGTATGCTTGAACATTACCAATATTTAATTTACGAATTGATGCCGCCGCTATATCAAGAAGATAATTTGCACCGGTAGGCGTATCGAGCCCATAAAAAAATGCATATTTCAAACTTGGAGATAGTGCAATACTTGAAAAACTTTTAGGAAGTGGACGGAGCTCAAAGCCTTCGCTCAAACTAAGTGGTGTGCTCCTCACGTCGAAGCTCTCATCATTTACGGTTATATGAGCCCTACTTTCTAATTTTCTAATCATCGGTACAAATTCAAAATTCACCTCTAGTGGCGTAACTGCTCTTCTTTTTATCAAAAAATCAGCCTCCTCTTCTCCGTACCCTTCTTTCTTTGCTTGAAGCGTATATGAACCCTGTATCAATTTCATCTCACATGGTGAAACTTCACATACCTGTGAGTTACCTTTTACAGTAAATTCAAAAGGGGTTTGACCGGTTACACTAAGCATTCCATTGTTCAAAAACAAATTAAACACAAAGTAAAAAACGATCAAAACAAGTATCGTGACAAACACGATTATGTTGAATTTTCTAGGTGAGATCTGCATATTATTTTTTTGTATTTATTTAGCTTCAGAATTTTAGCATGTACAGATTTTAAATTCCACACTTTAAAATGGTTGCTTCGCACCTTACTCGCAACGCAAGCTTCCAGCGCGTCACGTCAATTCTACATTTTTAAAATGCTTAATCCACCATTTCGCATTATGTTGACCAAGTGATATGAAGTCAAAGCGTATTGAAGTGTATCTTTCTTGGCATATTTGAAGGTAACTGAGTCCTGCTTTTTTCACCCTTTTGCGTTTTTGAATTGTAAATTGCTCCACCCCTTCACCAAAATAATTTGAACTACGGAGCTTCACCTCTACAAAAACGAGAATGTGGTTTGGATCTTTCGCAATAATATCAACCTCCCCTCCACGAATATAAAAATTCCTTTCGAGGATTTCCCAATGATTTGATGTGAGGTACTTAGCAACTATTTCTTCAGCCGCAGCGCCGATTTCTTTTGTGGTTTTTTGGCCTGTTTTTCTCGTAGATTGTGGTTCGTTTTGCTGTGTCATATCCTGACTTCTACACTAGAAGATTAAAAAAACTTTAAAAAATCACCGGGAGTTTTTTTAATTTTACCTCGCAAAGCGATATAGCCTCGCCATCTTCTTATCTTTACCAAATCTTCATTATGCCACCTCGCCGTCTCACCACCTCACCCGTCCCCTTCACTTAATCCCCTTCATCAGAAGAAACCTCTCGTCCATCGAGTGCGCGATGTCATGATGCGCTTTGCAGAATGGCGCCATGAAATACGGATTGTGGCTGTGGGTCAGCTCAAATCGCTTCGTTCGATGAATCTGTTCAGCGTTTTTTTCGCAATTCCGCACCGCGCACTTTGTGCCGAATTCTTTTTTCAAAATTCCCTTAACTTTTCGTGGTACATACCTCGATACTTCTTCGCCATTCGCCATTTTTTCTTGCTCTTTTATAGCTATCTCTTGCGCAATCCTCGCCTTCTCCTCCGCGATTTCTTAGTTTCTTTTTTGTAAGAATTCATTGAACAATTCGTCTATTTTAAGCCCTTTTTCTTGCAATTCCAAAAGTTGGTTAAGCGTATTTTCGGAAAAATTAAGTTGAAGTTTTTTGCGCGCTGACCCGTTGTTCACCGCATTTTCAACTTTCGTCCCACAATCTGCTGCCACCTCAACTTCTCCTTCACTCGTTTTATCATCCTCGATCACCCAACAACCCTTGATTTCCCCACAACTTATTTTCTCACCTCCAAA
>JAUYJN010000027.1 GCA_030700255.1 Candidatus Peregrinibacteria bacterium
TAAATATTCGCGCAACCATAAGATTTATAAATCTCTTTTTTATAGATCTCGGGGATCAGAAGGATAAGTTCGTGAGTAATTTTATTTCGTTGATTGCCAAGGGAAATAAATTTTTTGTGAAGGTTTTTTGCTGCCAAAAGATCGTTTTTCGCCTTGACCCCTGCGGATTTCTGCAGGGTATTTTCCACGAGTCCGCTTGATTTCTGCAAGGTATTTTCTCCCACGAGTCCGTTTGATTTTTTATCGTACATATCTTTTATATTTAAGGATTATTAGAAGAAAATATTAACAAAAATCCGTCAAAATTGCCAGACAAAAATAGGCAAAAAACATGAGTAATAAGCCAAAAATCACCATTTCGAGTTGCGTGAGAATGAAAATGTTTTGTGGTACGCACGCACTCACCGATGCGGTTCGGGAAAGTAGGCGGAGTGGAGGTCAAGAAGTGCGAGGGGATAACGGAGGCCGTGGGTGGGAAATAGCGGGGGGGGGCAAATCAAAACAAAAAAACGAAACACCGGCGCAAAAAATGGTGAAGCTTTAAATCAAATTATCTTGCAATAGGTAATCAGATAAGTATAATGGGCGGGCTTAATTAATAGAAATATGGCAAAACATCCAGTCCCAAAACGGAAAACGTCCAAAACGCGTACCAAGAAGCGTTACGCATCTTTTAAGACGAGGAATATCACTCGTATGCTAAATGCTGTACAACTTACCGTATGTGAGAAGTGTGGAGAAAAAAGAAGAGCTCATCATTTATGTGAAGCATGTGGTGTATATAGAGGAAGGCAAGTATTGAAGGTTAAATCAGTAGATGATAAGATTACAAAGATTCAGGCCTAAGGCGCGAACGAAGTGAGCTTGGCTTGCGAATTAAAGTGCGAAGCAACCATCTTTTATAATATGGCAAAATCCATGAGACATCGCTGTCGTATTCTCGCAATGCAGGTCCTATATGCATTAGAATTCGGGAATAATGAGCCGGAAGATGCTTTTTCTTATGTCTTAAACGAATTCGGCGACGACATAGCAAATCCAACTTTTGCAAAGTGTTTATTTGAAGGTGTGCTAGATAAAATGGACGTTATTGATCAAATAATACAGGAGGCGGCTCCGGATTGGCCTCTTGATAAGATAGCCTTGATGGATCTTACGATATTGCGTATAGGTGTATTTGAACTGATGTTTGATGAGGAGGTGCCGGATTTGGTTGCTGTAAATGAAGCAATTGAGGTGGCAAAGGAGTTTGGTGGATACAATAATGCAAAATTTATCAATGGGGTACTTAGCAATGTTATGAATAACAAAGAAGGATTTAATCATAAATAATATGAAAGATTTCACAGCTCTTGAGCAAAACATAGAAATAATATTCAAAGATAAATCTATTTTGGACCATGCATTTGTGCACAGGTCATATTTAAATGAAAATGATGATAAAAAGAGTAATGAAAGATTGGAGTTCTTAGGAGATGCCGTACTTGAATTGGTGGTGACAGATTATTTATTTAGTACTTTCCCAACTCTAGACGAAGGGGTGCTTACCAGTTACCGTTCAGCGGTTGTGCGTGGCTCAAATCTAGCTCTAATTGCGCAAAACTTAGAACTTGGACAGTATCTTTACCTTAGTCGTGGTGAAGAAGGTTCCGGTGGTAGAGAGAAGCATTATATCTTGGCAAATACAGTAGAAGCGTTAGTTGGAGCTATTTATTTGGATCAAGGTTGGGACGTGAGTACAAAATTTATACACAAATGGATAATCACTACTCTGGATAATATAATTAGCGAAGGTTTATATCTGGATGCAAAGACTTATTTCCAAGAAAAAGCACAAGAAATATTATCAATCACTCCACATTACAAAGTTTTGAAAGAGGAAGGGCCGGATCATGATAAATCATTTACGGTTGGCGCATACCTTGGGGATCGCAAGTCCGGTGAAGGGGAGGGTACAAACAAGCAAGAAGCTGAGCAATCAGCAGCTATGGCAGCTATCAAAGCAAGAGGTTGGATAGGTTAACTCCATTTGCCAGCCATTTTTTTTAAACTGTTAATCGCGTCGATGGTTTCTTTTATTCCTCTATTCGCATGAAATCGGCTTATTTTGAGTGTGTGCATGAAATATTTCACTCCGATTGGAGTTGCCATTCCTGATGGCACATCCGCCGCCGCTTCGAAATAAACGATAATTCCAACCGGAAATGGATTAGCTCCCGACAAGGCAATGCCATGTCTATCAATGATTGAGAATCCGGCGTTTTTCACATATTTCATAGGTATAGCATATTGTTTGTATCGAAATCCTGATGCAAAAGTTATTTCCTTATCAGAAACCGTCATTAGTGTTGGTGGGTTCAACATGTAGAGCAATTGTTGAATCGTGATTGCAAGCCCACCTCCGAGCATAAACAAGTAAACTAAGCCAATAACTAGTAAATTTGAACTATATTCTCCATTGAATCCATCTTTAAAAATCCAAGTTAAGAGCATTATAAGCCCGACGGCTCCGACTCCGAATGACATATAAAAAATCAATGCAAGTCTAGACATTTTGACTACAAACTTATTTGAATCTTCCATTTTTGATTGATAAATATATTACATTATCTATATTAGCAAATTACAAGGAGTATGAAAAATAGTAAAAATATGATATAATCAGAGGATATATAATAGATATTATGCCTCAAAAAGAACTTAAAATATTGATCGCAAGAAATAGATTACTTTCATGGGAGCAAAAATATGTTTTGCTTGAGAAAGCTTCAAGCCTTGGAGGAGAGCAAATCACAAAACTTATCGCATATTTCAAGGGAAGCAATGAAAAGATGAAAGGCCTAATGATTTCAAAAATCAAAGAGTCCGATTTGCAGAAAAAAGCTTTAGAATCAGTTTTTCATAGAGCGAAAAAGATGGCTCTCAAAGTAAATGGAAACGTAGTAAGTGAAGATGAGTCAGAGGGTGCTGAAACATACTTAGAAGATGAGTTGGACAAAATGAAGCCAAAGGCAAAAACTAAAGAAAGCTTTTTTAGAAGGCTTTTAAATTTTTTTATTAATCTTATAAATAAGTGATAGAGCAAATGCCAACAAATAGAACACTTAGTGAAAATATACAAAACGTAGAGGATATAGTGCGTGAGAAATATGATGATTTAGAATTAAAACAATTCGAGGAGGTTGAAGCTATTTTTGATGAAGAAGCATATGATAGATTAAAACAAGTTGAGTCAGATTTGGGTGGGGTTGTAGATATGATTGTTCAAATACCTTTTGACAATCCATCTCAGAGACAAGCATTTATTGCACAAGTTGCAGAGGCTTTCGCTTTGCTTAGTTGGCAAACGGATGAAATTAGACAATTGAGCGACAATAATGATGAACAAGAGGATGTTTTAACAAAGGAGTTAATGACGAATATAGATGGTGTTCTTGGTATGGTTGGTTTTATGGCAGGTTCGGCAGAAGCCGTTAATCCGGAAGCACAGGACATACAAAGCGTTCTGATGCCTGGTAGAGATGATGAAAGAGAAAGGCCATTTGGGGATTTTTTAAAAGGATGTAAGGTTGGAGCTATACAGTTTGTAAATGATCCTAGCCTCCGTCCTCGGGCTATCAAAATACTTACGCCTTTGTATGGTAAAAATGTTGCAGCTCCAATGGTTAATGATGGGATGGCATTTATCACAAAGGGGTTAGATGGGAATATATATTTATCCGAAAAGGATTCTCTGACAAATGAATTTAGAATTATAAAAGGTCTACCTCCGGTGCCGGTGATAGATGGTATGAAAGTAACTGTAAGGCGATTAGCTCTTCCGGCAGAAGTAAGGACATATACAGCAGATTTCGCACCCTCTTCAAAAGAGGAACATGAGCTACGTATTGATCAAGTGGTTGATAATGCATTTACCAATACAGCAACGATAGCCTATACACAGAGGTCTATTGAAAAATACGCTAAATATCCAAATTTTAACTATATTGTAGGTCAGGAAATACCACTGGTTAGAGGTGCTGATAGACGTTTTTATTTTGCTGACACAGATGGGAATCCTAGGACTGATTTACCGAGGGCATTTATTTTTTCCGGAGATGAATTATCATATGAGAGACCTATAGATACTGTAGAGCAAACTGAAGGAGATGAGTTGATAAGTGGCATGGATGAGCAGCTAGACATAATGTTCAATGTCAAAGACAAGGCTGATCAAATAAGTCAAAAATATGGAATACAGATAAAGTATTCACATAAAGATACAGCTTTGTTAGAGGAATATTATATGGCTACAACTCCCGGTTTGAAACATATAGATGTTGAAACTAAGTCTCAGGCTGAGTTAATAGCAGATCTAGTTGTTATAGATAGTTTGTTAAGTGATTATGGTACGGAGTGGATCAAGGGTAGTCATCTGAAGGAGATTTTACTTACCGGTGCAATCATGATAACTGATAAGCATGATATGACGAGTAGGACTGCAGGGGTTGATATTGGTAAAGGTAGATTGGTTGTAAGTAATATATCAAGTTTGGATCATGAGATGTTCCATGTATCTGAATTGGCGACAGTTGGTGAAGGAGAGGTTGGCGGTTCAGATTGGTTGGTCGGTGCTGAACAAACGGAAGGTGGCGATCATGTACATGCAAGTATGGATATGGATTATGGGAAAACCCCTACGGAAGAAGATTTGGAACAATGGAGGAAAGCAGGAACAACAACCAGGTATGGATACATGAATGGTATCAAGGGTGGATATGATGAGGTGCAAGCTGAGATGTGGGATTTTATAAGGAATGATGCAATAGCATCTCAAACTTTCTCAAAAAAAGAAGGTGAAGGTTATGCTTATACACAGCTTCGTAAAAATGCTGTACGTATTTTACAATTTGCATACAAAAAATCAGAAGGTCATATGGATCGTGAGTATTGGAAAAATCATGGCCAAGATTTTGATGATGATTTATGGTCACAAGTTGAACCAAGCACGACAGACCAAAAAGAAGATACACCTATGGCGTAGTTGGTGGGGCTTAGTGGACTATGTTCGAACTTTATAATTCAGAAAACTATAGATGCTCAAACTTTAGTCTGCCACGCACCTTGACAAAATAACAATTTATACCTATAATCAGCTCTCAATTTTAACATTAATAATAATATTATGAGAAAATCTGCCTTAGCAATGCTTGTAGCTGGAGGGCTTGCGGCTACGTCGACAGCAACTGCAAAAGATAATTCCCCTGATACAAATGCCGATCATGCACTAAGGTTGATGAAGATTCATTTACATGTGAAGGCGATCTAGAATGTGATGTGGTAGTCGACAGTTCTGACGAAGGGCATAAACCTTCGGTTGCTTTAACCTGTAACAAAGGGAAGAATACTGTCAGTATTGGAGGGACTGCAAGCGGGCATGGCGTATTGGTTCTAACTACTATCTCAACTGATCAAACTGAATTCACAGGTTTTGATATTTCTCCAAATGGAACAGTTGAAACTGCTTCAAGTATTACTCAAGGATTGCCTTTTGATTCATCAAGGCCGAAAGAGAAACGCTTTGCAAAACAAATAGCTCAAAAATGGGCTAAAA
This sequence comes from Candidatus Peregrinibacteria bacterium, assembly GCA_030700255.1. Taxonomy (NCBI): domain Bacteria; phylum Candidatus Peregrinibacteriota; species Candidatus Peregrinibacteria bacterium. The sequence goes on from JAUYJN010000027.1 coordinate 5,594, forward strand.
TCAGTGCGCGTGCACTTGAAATTCTCAAAAGATAAAGAGTTATGTTGTGTTTAGTCTTGGTGTTCTAAATAGCGCAAATAAAGCATTTGATATTTTTTGGTGGGCCCGGATGGACTTGAACCATCGACCAATCGGTTATGCATCTCACTATCACTTTCGTGACCTCTTTTGAGTTTGTAAGCTGGACTATCCCTTCTTCCTTCTTTTTTTTAAAAGTGAGGAAGTCTGCCGTCTAGTCTCTACACCTTCTCCTTTTCTAAAGGAGCTTGGCTCGGGATTGCCATTGTACTTTATGTACAGAAGGTTTCCCCGAATTTGACAGATATACATTTGAAAATCTCTTTTCAAACTGCCCATTGAAATTCGACCATATCTATATTATTCATTGGTTATGAAAGTTTACTCTAACTGCCATGCGGAAATTCATAACCAGGAACTAGATTTAGGTCGACTTCTTTAAGCCGACTGCTCTAACCACTGAGCTACGGGCCCACTTTTCAAAGAATTACATCTTTTAATAAGACGCGGAAGTGAGTTTAATTTGCCGGTGCAAAAAATGCAAGAGCTAGGGCAAGCAATATGATTCTATTGAACATCATAAGGTGAAGGGCCTGACATTTTCATAAAATCAATTTTCTTCAATTCTTCTTTCATTGCTTCGATCCCTATGTTTGGATCTGACAAAAGTATATTTGAGACTTCCGCACTCACAAATGGTGCTGCTTGAGATGTGCCGCTTAAATAACCATATCTTTTATTTGGTATAGTGCTCAGTATTCTTTCGCCTGGGGCGCTTAGGTCTACCCAATCCCCATAATTTGATTCTGATAGTCGAGCCCCTTCATTGTTAAAAGCTCCAACAGATATTACTTTTTCATATGCGGCAGGGTAATGTGGTTTTGGAGATGCATTGTTACCGGCGGCTGCTACTATAAAGGAACCTTTGCTGTATGCATATTCTGTAGCATCTTTTAGCGCTTGTGATTCTACAGTTGTACCAAAGCTGATATTTAATATTCTCATGTTATTGTCAGCAGCATATTTTATGGCCTTGATCGCATAACTCAATCGACTTTCAGATTTCTTATCAAATACTTTTAATATTGCGATCTCTCCAGGCGATGTAATAGTCGTGTATTTTGAAATGATTCCTATCATATGCGTCCCATGACCTATACCGTCATCCAGATTTTCACATTTTGTACGTGTGAAATCACAGCCATGTATATCGTCAATATATCCATTATGATCATCATCTGTTTTATTATCGGCTTTTTCATCTACGTTATTCCAAATGAGTTTAGCGAAATATGGGTGAGTAATGTCAGCTCCCGAATCAAGTACGGCAATAGTCGAGCGTCCAGCTATATTGGAAAAGTTCAATGTAGCGCGTAAACTGTGATTGGTTTTTCTTTTTTTTATCCACCATTTGTCTGAAATAGAAGCTTTTTCTAGCAAATCTTCTGAAGTATAGTACCTTGAAGCATTTTGAAATGCTGACTGTAATAATTTTGACATAAGATTTGTTTCAAATATTTCCGGCATTGAATCAGAATATACATCGAGTTTTATATCAGCTTCTGCGAAATTTATTTCCGGTATGGTATTTGAGTATTCACTTGCGATATCTGCTAATTTATCTTCAGGGATTTGTTTGGTTGGAGTCATCAAAATAAGTTGTCCGCTTTCACTTTGGTTGTTGAAATTTACAATTATACCTCTGTTTTTTGACCCACCTTCCATTTCAAGGACATCATTCCTGAGTAGAGAAGCGAGCGTGTTTGATTTTTTTGGACTAAGTAAATCTTCACCAAGTTTAAAGCCATATTTGCCATTTAGCTCTTTCATCTTTTCTACAGATGAAGTGGAAAGTATTGGGCTGTATAGGTTATTTACATATGATATGATAAAACCTCCCACAATAGAGATTGTAAGCACAATCATTGTTGGAAACATCTTGCTTTTTGGTTTGTATGTCTTCATTAAGTTTATCTGTAGCAGTATAAAAACGAACTAATCTAGAAAATTATACCATAAATAAGAGGAAAATGGAATACATTGAGTGAGAAGTGAATTAAACTATGGGAGATAAATCTTGCAAAGGTACAACTGGAAATGTATGATTAGAGACAATTCCTCTTACCTACTTCTTATGAATGAAAAGACACTTTTCACGACCCTAAATAAGGAGCTCAAGAGCTATTTGCGACCATTTGACGGTAAGTTGTTAAAAAAGGCTTATGAGTTCGCTGCAATGGCGCACATAGATCAAAAAAGGAAGTCAGGGGAACCATATATCGTGCACCCGGTTAGTGCTGCGATTATTTTGGCAAAAATGCGTGTTGATATGCCAACGATTATAACTTGTTTATTGCATGACGTACCTGAAGATACTAAGTATACATTGGATGATATCGGAGAGAATTTTGGTCCACAGGTCAAAGAGCTTGTCGCCGGTATTACAAAATTATCCGCCGTGTATTACAAAAATAATATGCAAGACAGGCAGATAGATACGCTTCGAAGGATGTTTTTGGTTATGGCGAAAGATATTCGCGTAGCATTGGTTAAGCTTGCAGACAGGTTGCATAATATGCGTACGTTGCAATATGTTAAGTCTGAGAAATCTTTGCGTATTGCAAAAGAGACAATGGAGATTTATTCACCATTGGCAAATTTACTTGGAGTTTGGGAGATTCGTCAGGAAATGGATGATTTATGTTTTAAATATGTGTACGCGGAGGAGTATGAAAATATAGCGAGGGTTGTAAACCAAAATAGAAGTAAGCACAAAACTTACTTAATGAAGGTGAAAAATAGTGCTGAACGTTTGCTTGCCGGTGCAAAAATAAAGGTAAAAGTAGAGGCTCGGTGGAAACATTTTTTTTCTATATACAAGAAAATGTTGAGGACTCAGAAAACGACGCCTGAGCTTTATGACATTCCGGCTATAAGACTTATTGTGAATAGCGTCGGTGAATGTTATGAAACTCTTGGAGTTATTCACAGTAAGTGGAAACCGAAACCAAATCAATTTAGGGATTACATTGCGGTGAGCAAGCCAAATGGTTATCAGGGGCTACATACTACGGTTTTTGGGCCGGATGGATATTTGGTTGAGTTTCAGATTCGGACAAAACAAATGGATCTTGAAGCGAAATATGGGATCGCTTCAAAATTTATTTGTGAGAGTGGTGCTACTGCAAATATAAATGCATTCTTGGGGCAAACTCCATGGATTAAAAAAGTACTTAAACTGCAAAATAAAGGTAATGTAGAATTCCTGGAAGATTTAAAAATGAATGTTTTGAGTGATAGAATTTTCGTTTTTAGTTCGGATGGTGATGTTTTTGATATGCCAAAGGGGGCATCTCCATTGGATTATGCATATACAGTTTCATCATCTCTGGGAGATAAGTACTCATTTGCGTATGTGAACAAGGAAAGAAAGCCTATTAGTTATGAGTTACAGACAGGTGATATAGTTGAGGTAGTGACCAATAAAAAAGCGAAGCCACAAAGAGAATGGTTGTATTTTGTTATTACGGATGAGGCGAAAGAGGCGATTAGGAAGACTTTTAAAAAGCTTTCGAAAGAAGAGAGGCTTGAGGTTGGGGAGGCTATTTTGGATAATGTTTTTTCTATTTTGAATAAAGGCAATTTTAGAAATAGGAGCCAAGGTGAAAAGTTGAAAATCTCATATTTTTTTGGATATAATACTGTAGATAGCTTTTTGAAAGACATCGCATCCGGTGAAAAATCGGAAAATGATTTAACCAATGCGTTACTTAAAAACAACAGCGTATTTGCCGCTAAGGATAGGTTCTTTTTACATCGCCTACTTACATTTATATTCAGTAGTGATCGACATACAACTATTAGATTGCGCTTGAAATTGGTATTGGAAGATAGGGTGGGATTGCTTTCAGATATATTTGATGTGCTGGCATGTCATAGGATAAATATAAATAAATTAGTTGCCCGTGAGAAACATTTCAGCAAAGGGGCGGCTATAGATTATATAGACCTTGAAGTTGCAGATTTGAGTCAATTACATAGAGCTATGCGTTCGCTTGAAAGTATCGATGGAGTTGTTATGGTCGAAACAAATAGAGCATTCCAATACGTAATGTTTTATACGACTATAGTTATATGCCTCATGGCATGGGGCCTTCATCCATTTGTTATTTCACATTTGGCAAATAAAGACACTAACCGTGAATTTGATATAACTATATTTTGGATAACAACGTTATTACTTCTTAGCTTTTTATTCTATATTAGAAAATTCGCACAACCATACGCACCAAAAGCAGTTGGCCGTAAAAAGTTCGCTATTTTTTTTAATTTCACAACACTTCTCATATTTGGGACGTTGATAGGTGAAGTGCTATCCTTACATTTATTGAGCCTTTTTGTCTTCGCTTTACTTATGCTCGCGTCTTTGATTGTAGGATTTATATGGTCTTCAAAATAAGTATGATTTTACTAGAACATACTTAATGTTTGAGTGACTTTTGGTATACTTTTAAGATTTATATCTTTTAGAGTTGTTACTCCATCTTTCTCTAACTTTTCAAAGATTTTGAGGAGTATTTTTGCAGTGGCCATACTGTCGTCGAGAGCCCTGTGCGCATTTGGGAGCTCTATGCCGAGGCTATCGCAAAGAGAGCCTAAGTTGTACCTTCTGAAGCCCGGGAAGACCTTGCGTGCCAATTTAAGCGTACATAGAGACTGATGTGGCATAGGGGAGCAATCAATCCTTATGAATTCTTGATTAATAAAAGCTTTATCAAATTCAACATTATGAGCGGTGAATATAGCGTCTTCATCCATGAATTCAGCGAATTTATCTATAATATCAGAAAACAGAGGTGCGTCCGCAACCATGCTATCAGTGATATGATGAATCTGGATAACATTGTGAGGGATAAATCTTTCCGGATTTAATAAAGTATGAAATGTATCGATTATTTCGCCATTTCTGACTTTTACTGCGCCTATCTCCACAATCTTATCATGAGCCCCTGTTGCACCTGTTGTTTCCGTGTCGACAACAATAAATGTAGTATCTTTTATCATAAAAGAAAAATTTTGTGTCGATTTTAACAAATTGACTATGAAAGAACAATCCTATTAAATATTCGCATGAATAATAAGTTTACAGAATATTTTAAGGACCTTCTTGATCCGGAGGATTATAATAAGTTTATTTCTCAAATCAATGAAGGGAAGGTCAGAACTGCACTTAGGGTAAATACACTATTGGCAAAAGCAGGGATAAAAGACATAGGATCTGATTTTGAAAAACTTCAAAATATTCCATGGTCACCAAATGGGTATTTTTATGAATCAGTTATAAGTATAGGTAATACTGAGTGTTTTAAGTCAGGGAAGGTGTATTCACAGGAAGCAAGCTCGCAAATAGCCGTAGAGCTTCTAGATCCAAAGGCCGGTGATTATGTTTTGGATTTATGTGCATCACCCGGCTCAAAAACAACGCAAATAGCCGCATTGGTAGATAACGAAGCTCTTATAATCGCCAATGAAATATCACCGGATAGATATGTTAAATTGCGTAATAATTTAAAAGATTTTGGGGTGGTGTCTCATGCAATTACAGCTTTAGATTCTACTTTTTTCGCTAAAAATTATATAAATACATTTGATAAAATTCTTGTAGACGCTCCATGTAGTGGCGAAGGTATGTATTTCAAATTCCCAGCTGTATTGAAACATTGGAATATAAAGACGATAAAATTTAATGCCAAAAGGCAGAGGAAAATAATAGAAGATGCATTCGTCGCACTCAAGCCTGGTGGGAAACTTGTTTATTCGACATGTACGTTAAATTTGGAGGAGAATGAAAAAGTGATTGCACATATTTTAAAGAAATTTTTTGGAAATGCGCAGATAGTGAATATAGATATGAAAAAACATGGGTTGTATGTCAAAGGTGGGGGTCGTAAAACTAAGGAGCCTATGCTTAAAATATGGCCTCATGAATTCAAGACCGGTGGTTTTTTCGCATGTATTTTGACAAAAAAGACTTCTACGGAAAGTGGGGACAGTAAGAGGGTTTCACACTTAACGGCTAGGCAAAAACGTCAGACGGCTCATGTCGTAGAAAAAAAGAATGTTAGAGAGGGTTGGAAGCTTTGTATGAAAAAAGAAGAGATGAGTATAGTCAAAGCCTTGTTGAAACAAGCAGGGCTTGCCTCTGTTGATTTCCCAAAGATGTTTGCAATTGTAAAACATGATGGAGAGTATTATTTGCAAACTCATTCGTTTTATAAGCGCTTTGCTGACTTACCGGTTCGGTCCGTTGGTGCAAAGGTATTGGACAAAAACAATAAAGCCACACCGGAAGCTCTGGTATGGCTTAAAACTTTATAAATTAAACAAAATCTATACTTTGACTGCATCTACCGCTTTTGCAAGCGCGGATTTTTGTCTGTTTGCTGTATTTTTGTGCAGGATATTTTTCTTCACAGCAGTGTCTATAACTTTGTAAGCTTGTGAAAGAGCTGTAAGCGCTTCAGCTTTTTTTCCTTCTTTAACAAGATCAGTAAGGTCACGAACAACTTCATGTACACGACTTCTTACACGAAAATTTCTTTGTCTGTGCTTTGCATTTTGTAGCACTCGTTTTTTTGCACTTTTGATAATCGGCATTGCTATAATTTCTTTTAAGAATTATTTTTGTACTAGCTTTCAAAAAAAAGCCTTTGAAATATAGTCAGATGGCACAAATAAGTCAAGTAATATGTTAATACTCGCATCAAAAAGTCCGCGTCGAAGTATGCTTCTCAGAGAAATCAATGTAGATTTTGAGGTTATTGAGAGTAATTATGAGGAAAAGCATGATATTTCGAGTGATCCTGCTCGGTTGGCGACGCTTCATGCTCAGAGCAAAGCGGAGGAGGTTTTTGGGCGCGTAAAAGGCGGGGCTGACGATGTAATACTTGGAGTTGATACTTTGGTTACTTTAAATGGTGAGATTTTTGGCAAGCCAAAAAATGCAAGCGATGCATTTGAAATGATAAAGAAATTATCCGGCCATACTCATCAGGTATTGAGTGCAATGTGCTTGATTCGTACTCGAGATGAAAAAAAAATTACTCATATTGAAATAACTGAAGTTACTTTTCATAAACTTTCAGATGAACAAATTGAAGAATATATTCAAACTAATGAATGGGAAGATAAGGCTGGTGCATACGCAATTCAAGGGCAGGCGAGTGGGTTTGTAAGTGCGATAGAGGGGAGCTTCTCAAATGTAGTTGGGTTACCGAAGGAAGTTTTTTTAGATTTATACGATAAGTTGATTTGAACAAAGAGAAAACTGTGCTAGGATGTCAATTAGCAATTTCTAACATCATTATATGGGTAAAAAGGCAGGTAAGATTTCACTTTTTTTGGGGTTAACGCTCGGGACATTGGCAGGGGTTTTGTTTGCGCCGACAAAAGGTAAGGAATTAAGGAAAAGTATAAAAAAAGAACTGGATAAGGGTGGTACCGGACTTTCAGCCGTCAGAAAAGGTCTCAAAGGTATGGCTGGAGATATTGTTGATACTGCAGATGAGATTACGGATTCAAGTGAGCAATTGGTAAAAGTTAAGAGGCAAGTGAAAAAGAGTGTATCAAAGGCGAAGGCTGGGGCGAAAAAAGCAAAGACAGCTGTTAAAAAAACGCATGCCGCAGCAAAGGCAAAGGTAAAAGCTGTTAAGAAAACGGTAAAAAAAGCTACAGCTAAAAAAGCACCAAAGAAGAAATAATAATGAAAAAGACTATCGGGATTATTGGTGGTAACGGAAAAATGGGACATCGTTTTGCGGCCTTTTTCGAAGAATACGGATTCAATGTTCTTGTCTCAGATAAGGGTACGAAATTAACGAATAAAAAAATAGTACAAGAATCCGATATTGTATTTGTGTCAGTATCTATATCTCATATTGAGAAAGTGCTAAATGGAGTTGTCCCACTATTGAAAAAAGGTCAAACTCTTATTGAGATCAACTCAATCAAAGATAATATTATACCTATTTTGAAGAGGGCTAAGTGTGAAGTTTTGTCTTTGCATCCTATGTGCAATGAAACTCAATTAACGGCGGGTGCCAGGATCTTATTTATGCCTGTAAAAGGAAAATCTGCCGCAAAGACTTTTAAAAAAATCTTTGAAGATGCCGGGTTTAATCTACAAGAAATAAAGATAGAGAAGCATGACAAATTGATGGCTATGGTACAAGGCCTGCCGCATTTCGCGGAAATATCTTTTGCTCATACGATGAAGGATTTGGGATTTAAGACAAAAGAGCTTATGAAATATGCCTCTCCAGCGACTGATTTAAAATTAAAAATGGTAGGTAGAATTTTGGCGCAGAGCCCTGAGCTTTATGGCTCGATGCAAATTCAGAATCCACGTAATAAAAAAATCATAAAAGCACATCTCGATTCTATAAATCAGCTATACGAAATAATAGAGCAGGGCGATTTAAAAGCATTTGAAAAATATTTTATGTCAGCTGCTCAGTTCCTTGGTAAGTACAAAGATGAGGCTCTCGCTGAGACTGATCACGTGATCTCAACTCTCAGGCAGGAAGATCTTTTTGATGAAGCAATCCTGCCTTTATTAAAAACTCCATCAACCAAACATAAAAATACACCAAATAAGAATATCGCACTACTTGGACCGGTTATGACATATACAGATACTGCAGCGGATTTGTTTTTAAAAAAGAGTGAAACTAAAAAATCGAGTTTTACAAAACAGATAACAAATAAGATTTTTAAATCAACTATAGAGGACGTCATCACAGAGGTTTCAAATGGTAAATCAAAGTTTGGTATGGTTCCTGTCGAAAATCGTCTACATGGAACTGTACGTGAGACTTTGGATGGCCTTTTTACACACGATATACAAATAATAGATATGGTTTCGCTTCCTATCAATCATTGCTTGGCCATTTTGCCTGGAGTAAATATCAAAGACGTCAAAATAGTGATGTCACATACGCAAGCTCTCAGCCAGTGTAAATCATATCTTCAAAAACATCTCAAAGGAGTAGACTTAATTGCCGTATCTAGCAGTGCAAAAGCTTTTGAAAATGTAAAATCTAAAAATTTCAGGCATATAGCCGTTATAGGTCCGGCTCCCTCTGCAAAGCATTATGGATTTAAAATCATAAAAGAAAACATAGCTGATGATGCAGATAACATTACAAAATTCGCTGTTATCACGAAATATGTCAAACCATCATCTACAAACTACAAAAACCCATTCTTAAAAAATCCAAAAAACTCTTCAATAGCCTTTTACTTTTCTTCAGACAAAGCAGGTAGTCTCTTTACGGTCTTTGAGACGTTTGCAAAAAACAAAGTAAACATGACAAGAGTAGAGTCCCGCCCATACAAAAAAGACTTTGGAAACTATCTCTTCTTCATAGACTTCGAAGGAAGTCCTTCGGAGAAAAAAGTAAAAGATACTCTAAGTGAAATAAATTCACTTACAGCCGGCCTTAAATTCCTCGGCACATACTAAAAAACGAATAACAAAAAAGGGACGCGTATTCACGCGTCCCTTTTGATATTGTCAAGTTTAATTATGGTCTAGTCGCCATATATACAAATGTAGTACCTCCAGTATTTACTGGGAATACTCCAGAACTAGCATCAAGATATTGGCAATCAGGAAACATATATCCGCTATTTATGTAGAATGGATTTAGTACACCATTAGGTAAAAAGTAATTAACTGCATCGTATGCAGCCCATGCTTCTTGGCCAACAGGAACCTCTGGTGTTACACGGCATCTTGTGATCTCGACATCACTACCCACAGGTACTTCTACAGTTGTTACTACATTATTAGTCCCAGAGCTATCTGCTTCATGACTTATGGCTGGTACACCAGCGAACTCACCCGCTGCAAGAGAGCCAGATACAAGTGGTATTGTTTGTAAATATTCTGCTTCAGATGATGGGAATGAAGGGCCAGCTAAATTGTCAAGTGCTGCCGTGTAAGCGAGAGACACTACAACACCTTGGCCACTACCATCGTCAGTTACGTTTAGTTCAAATACTCTTTGTTCAGATAGGCTACTCGTACCAGTCTCATCACCTATAAATCCTAATGTAGGATTGGCACCATCCAAATTTAATCCAACTTGTGTAGCAAGTGGCCCATCTGTATAGACTGTAACTGTACCAGCAGAATCATCATCGTCGTCACCGACAGAATCGTCGTCGTCACCGACAGTATCATCGTCATCACCGACAGTATCGTCGTCGTCACCGACAGCAGAATCATCGTCACCGACAGAATCGTCGTCGTCACCGACAGCAGAATCATCATCGTCGTCACCGACAGAATCGTCGTCGTCACCGACAGAATCGTCGTCGTCACCGACAGTATCATCGTCATCACCGACAGTATCGTCGTCGTCACCGACAGCAGAATCATCGTCACCTGCAGAATCATCATCGTCGTCACCAACAGCAGAATCATCATCATCTGCAGAGTCGTCGTCATCATCAGGAAGCACTACACCAGTATCATCATCATCTGGTTGGGTTGTGTTACATCCTGTAACACCTAGAGATAAAGAGGCTATGATCATTGCTCGGAACATAGCGGTGAAAGCTGGGCTTGTTGGGGCTTTAGAAGCTGCTGCTGGAGCCGCTACTGCATTTAGTTTATCTAACTTCATAGTAATAAAATTAAGGTTTATATTTAAATTGAAGATGCAAGAGTAAACTATTCTTCACTAAATGTCAACATCTTTTAGAAATAACTTTAAACTATCCTAGTTGCGTAAATTTTTCATATATTCAGTTTTCTTCTCTATAACCTTATTTGTACCTATATCATCTCTATAGAAAACAGGGCCTTTGACTGCCCTGAGTGCGCTAGCCGCTATCTTCTCGGCTTCTGTTATTGTATCGGCTATACCGACAAATGCGATAGCTCGTGAGCCGCTTAGGTAGAGCCCATCAGATTTTTTATCAACTGATCCAAAGTACATTTTTACACCATTTGGAATTTCACCGACCTCAATCTTTTCACCTTTTTTTGGGTTATCCGGGTATCCTTCAGGGACGACGTATTTGCAGACTGTGGCTTTTTTTTCGAATTCGACATTTAGGTCATCGAGATTACCTTCTATGATCGCTTCGCATACATCGATGAAATCTGTCTTGAGAATAGGGAGCAAATTCATAGCCTCGGGATCTCCAAAGCGAGCATTGTATTCTATTAGTTTAACTCCGTTTCTTGTTGCGATAAAACCACCATACATAATACCTTTGAATTCCGTGCCTGTTTCATCGCGCAGGGCATCAAGTACAGCTTCACTCATAATATGAGCTTCTTCTATATCAGAAGTTTTTAAGAAAGGTAGGCTGTGATCGGCATCGGAGTATGTACCCATACCACCTGTGTTTGGGCCGAGGTCTCCGTCATATGCACGCTTGTGGTCTTGTACTGCTGGCATGTGAGCGAGTGTCATACCATCGGCAAAACTTATCAATGAAAATTCTTGGCCGATAAGTTTCTCCTCTACGACTACGCAAGGCGCATCGCTTGCCTTGCGAGATGAGGAGGCGGAGCCATCCATTGATTCATTAAGGCATTCCATTGCATATAGATATCCTTCCTCTATTCCTTCCAAGTGGTCTCCGGAAACCTTTACACCTTTGCCACCTTTGAGTCCGTCGTATTTTACGACAAAGTTACCATCGAGTTCTTGCATGAATTCTCGAATGCCGTCAGGAGAAGTAAATACTTTAAAAAGTGGATTGCCAGGGATATCATGTTTGCGAAGTAGGTCACGAGTGAATGATTTTGAAGATTCGATCTGTGCGACGATCAAAAGTGGGGCGACGCTTCGGAATCCTTCTTCGAGTAAGCTGTCTGCGAGCCCTGAACCTATCGGGTCATCCGGTCCAATAAAAACGAAATCAGGATTAACATGTAAGGCATAATCTATGACCTCATCATGATCCATGTAATCGGCAACTTTGTAGTCTTCAGAAAGCTCTGCAATACCGGGATTGAGAGATTTGCCCATAGCATATAATTCGACTTGGTGAGCACTGCGTTTAAAAGTCTCCGCGATAACATGTTCGCGTGCACCATTTCCAATTAACAGAATCTTCTTTATCATTTTTATGTAAGTTTTAACTGACCCATGTCTTCAACATGGCTTTCTTCTTTTTCTCTGCATCGAGTTAGCTCCATATGAGCTAGTACTTCTTCAGTCACATCGGCAGTTGGATATTTACGATCCATACATGCTGCACAGAAGTCTTTGATTTCCGGATTCCCTTCTATACACGAGGCTTTGAGGTCTTCTATTGTTTGATAAAAAAGTCCATCTGCGCCTATCTCCTTGCAGATTTCTTCATTGCTACGTCCATCTGCTATGAATTCTTTTTTGGATGGCATGTCTACTCCGTAGACGCATGGGGAAACGAGCGGCGGCGCAGCCGACGCGACGTATATTTTCTCAGCACCGGATTTGCGTACCATTTCTATAAGAAGTTTAATTGTGTTACCTCTAACAATACTATCATCTACAAGCAGTACTTTTTTACCTTTTATCTCAAGTGGTAAAGTATTTAATTTATGACGAATTGATCTTTGTCGCATGTTTTGTCCGGGCATAATAAATGTTCTACCTATATACCTATTTTTCACAATTCCTTCTCTGTATTTGACTCCTATGTTATGGGCTAGAGTAAGTGCGGCAGAGCATGAGCTATCTGGCACTGGAATTACAACATCAACTTCAATACCGGAAGCTTTGACTTGTTCAGCCAAATATTCACCCATCCTAAGTCTACTTTTGTAAACTGAGATCCCATCGATGATTGAATCAGGACGTGCCAAATATACATATTCAAATATGCATGATCTAAAGTTTGTTTTTTCTACACATTTTTTACTGTGAGCACGACGTTTTGAATCTATAAATACAACTTCTCCAGGTTGTACATCGCGAACCAATGAATACCCGAGTGTATCTAAGGCTACCGATTCAGATGCAAGCATGTATTCTGTTTCAAGTGAGGTTTCTCTCTTACCGAGCACCAAAGGGCGTATTCCTTCAGGGTCACGAAAACCTATCATTCCTTGTCCGGCGATATAAGCGATCGCGGCATAGCCACCTTTTACTCTTTTGAAAACTGAACACATAGCTTTGAAAACATCATCAGCTTCAAGTTTATTTTTTCTGAGTTTCAAAATTTCATCAGCGATGACGTTTAGGAGCAATTCAGAATCTGAATTTGTCATGATTGATCTCATATTCTCTTCTTGGACTTCTATTTCGAGCTCCTTTGCATTCGTTAAATTACCGTTGTGTACTAGTGAAATCCCGAATGGAGAATTGACATAAAATGGTTGAGCCTCTTCTTCTGTAAAGAATCCTGCCGTAGGGTAGCGCACGTGACCGAGCCCTATGGTACCGATAAGCCTTGCGACATTACGTTCTCTGAAAACATCACGAGCAAGTCCATTTCCTTTTTTTACATGAAAACGTTTCCCATCAAATGTAGACATGCCTGCGGCATCCTGCCCTCTGTGTTGTAGCGTAACCATCCCGTCATATAATTCAGAGACCACATGATCGTTACTTATTATTCCTAGTATTCCACACATATTTATAGAGGGTTATAAATTTGATGTTTTGATAAATTATAATTGTTCACGCTGTAATCTCTCACATGCAATGACTGTATTTTCCATAAGGCATGCAACCGTCATAGGCCCACAGCCTCCGGGAACTGGTGTAATATAGCCGGCTTTTTTTGAAATCGCATCAAAATCAACGTCACCACATAGTTTTCCGTCGACCTTATTGCAACCAACATCTACAACGACAGCTCCTTCTTTTACCATGTCCGCTGTTATCAATCCAGCTTTACCTACAGCGACTACGAGAAGATCTGCATTCAAAGTGTGTGTTTTTAAATCTTTTGTCTTTATATGGCAGGTTGTGACAGTTGCTTCTCTATTTAGTAGCATTATGCTCATTGGTTTGCCGACTATGTTACTTGCGCCGACGACCGTTGCATCCATACCGGCAACATCGATGTTGTATTCATCTAGCAATTTTATAACTCCCATGGGTGTACAAGGCGCAAGCTCTTCAAATTCTACAGATAAGAACATTTTGCCAAGATTATAAGCATGAAAACCATCCACATCTTTGTGTGGGTTTATAGCTTTTATTACTTCCGGTGCATATATATGGTCGGGTAGGGGTAGTTGTACTAGGAGGCCATGTATATTTTTTTGCTCATTTAACTGATGGATTTTTTTTATCAATTCATCTTGAGTAATAGATTCTTCGTAATCAATTTGCTCCCATTCAATCCCTGTAAATTCACAAGCTTTCCTTTTTTGTTTGATATAGGACAAAGAAGCAGGGTTATTCCCTACGAGTATGACGGCAAGTTTCGGTTTTACCCCATCCTTTTTGAGCTTGTCTACGGTCTCTTTTACTTGCTCAAGGACTTTTTGTGAAACAATTTTGCCGTCTAAAAGTTCCATTTATGAGAGAGGGGTTATCAAAGCGCCCGAATGTTAACTCAAACTTGAATCGTTCGCAACAAGAATATCCCAAAATCTTTGCTTGGTTACTTCGTAATTATCATCCTTAAGAACTCGCTTCCAGTCATATTTTTCACTGAGCATGTTCAATGTTTCTTCAGCTTTATTGAGTAGCTCATCATGTGATTCATGTAAATGCCCAACTTCAGCTGCACTAGTTTTTCTTTCGCCGTACATGAGGATACTGAAATCAGGTTTTATGAATTGTGAATTTAGGCTTTCTAACCAATCAAGGCTTGCACCCTTTGTGTACCCCCAACATATACCGGTTCCGGTATAATCTTCAGCAACTACGTAATCATTTTCAGCAAGCATTTGTTTTAAGCTAGGTTCAAATTGGAAGCGATTTAACGCATACCAAGTTTGTAATTCTTCTTCGGTTATTTTTTGTGGCTCACCTGACCTTAGTGTTTTGTTCAAAAAAGTGCCGCTCGGCTCGATATCGTATATTGGGTATTTTATATATACAGCTTTTGCACCGAGAGCTTTTAATCGTTCAACGATATTTTTTGCATGCCAAGATTTACCTATATTATTTACCCCGTAAATCGCTATAAACTTAGCCATTAATCGTATTTATGAATACATTTTTTATACATACTTTGAGCTACTGTTCGACGTGCCCTCCAGTGCTACCAAATCCACCTCGGCTTTCTGATTTTATTTCCTCAACTTCTTCAAAAAGAGGGCGATCAACTCTAACAAAAACTCCTTGTGCTATTTTTTCGCCACGACTTATAAATTGCACTTCTTCGGTAAAATTATACATCTGAATTTTGATCTCATCTTTTGGCCCACAATAATCCAGATCGATTATTCCAACCCCATGAGGTTGCATAACCCCCTTCTTTTTTGGAGTAGAGCTCCGAGAAGCAAGCATGAGCATGTACCCCTCCGGTACTTCTATAATCACATTTGCAGGGATAAGCTCGATCGCACCACTGTGCACGCGCACATCTTCCCTGGCTATCAAATCAAATCCAACCGACCCATGAGTTTCATAAATAGGTAGCGGAAGAGTTTTGTCTATTCTTTTAATCTTAACTTTCATACCTTGAAATTTAACAAATTTCTCAATTAAAACAATGCTAAAGTTTCACGCAAAGTCTTGTAGGGTCCAATAACCGCAAGTCCTAGTTTCTTGCATTCAGATTCCCTTTTATCTAATTGGGTTACATTGCGAATTTCAGAAGAAAGCCCTATTTCACCGAGTGCAACCGCATTATCTTGAAGTGGCTTTTTTCTAAAAGATGAGATGATTGCCATGGCAACAGCCAGGTCAACCGCAGGATCATTTATTCGAATTCCCCCGACTACATTTATGTATATATCTTGATTGAGTAAATTAATGTCTGCATATTTTTGAATTACGGCAGTTATCATTTGTAATCTGTTTGCATCATATCCGCTAACGGCTCTTTTCGGATATCCAAATGCAGTTATGCTAGTTAGAGCCTGAACTTCAACTATCATAGGTCTTGAGCCCTCAACGACGACGGAGAGACAAGAGCCGATACTATTCGGCTGTCTATCTTGTAAAATATGTTCCGAAGGATTGAGCACTTGCTTCATACCGAGACCTTCCATTGTGAAAAGTCCGACCTCATTTGTAGATCCAAATCTGTTTTTTACAGCTCGGAGCATCCGAAGATCCTTGTATCTATCGCCTTCTATCATGCAAACGCAGTCTACCAAATGCTCTAATGTTTTTGGGCCCGCCAGGTTCCCATCTTTGTTTACGTGGCCGATAATCAAAATTGTAATGTCATTGGCTTTTGCAAAATGCATTAGTGTCTCAGTACAGTATCGAACCTGGGTTATGCTTCCGGCGTAACCGGATGAAAGCTCTGAACTTATTACTTGAATAGAATCAATTACCACAAACCCCGGTTTTTCTTTATTCAAAGTAGCGATTACATCTTCTAAATTTGAAGTTTCCAAGAAAGATGTCTCATTGAGGTCAAGTCCGAGTCTCTTTGCGCGTGCATTTATTTGATGTGGGGATTCTTCGCCGCTTACATAAAGCACACTTTCATTTATATTATCTACAATTTGTAGTGTAAGAGTAGATTTACCAATCCCGGGCTCTCCACCAAGTAATACGATACTTCCAACGACGAATCCACCGCCGAGTACAGTATCTACTTCTGAAAACCCTGTAGGTATACGACCCTTAAGACGTTCCTTGCTTGATATTTGGACAGTCTTAACATTTGACCTTGTCACGCTATCGAGTGTGAGTTCCTTCTTCCCGGTATTGATCACATCTTCCGTAAAAGTATTCCAGCCATTACACTCCGGGCATTTGCCAACCCATTTTGAGCTCTCGTGTTGGCAACTTTCACAAACATATATGGTTTTTAATTTCATTTTTGTATGACTAATAACGTGGTGAGTATAATTTCACCTCAGGCCTTAAGTCAACAGATTATGAATAATTTCTTTTGAAAGGTGAGACGGCGCAACAACTAGTTGTTGCTTCTTTGGATTTGTGAATTTTTCACCATTTATATCACTAACCTTTAGTCCGGCTTCTTCACAGATTAGAAGTCCGGCTGCGAAATCATATATTTTTGAAGTACCACTTAAGTCGATAAATCCGTCATAAGAGCCTCTTGCGGCGTAGCAAAGTGCGATAGCTCCAGATCCAAACGAGCGTACACGATATGTCTTTTTCATAATCTCTGTAAGTACTTTCATGCTTTCTGTATACATTTTTTGATCATTCTTGTCGGCATTTTCAGATAAAATAGGGAGTTCGGTGTGTATCTGGGCTTTGGCCAGCTCTTTCACACAGGATCCATGAAGTTTTACGGTGCTTTCCATGACAAAATCTTCGCCATGTTCTTGGTCTAGCAAAAAAGCCCCTTCACCTTTTAAAGCAAAAAATAATTCTTCGGTTTTTGGAGCACAAACCAGTCCAAAAATAGTTTCTCCTTTGTATTGCAGAGCCATCGATATATTAAAAAATGGCAAATGCCTTATATAATTTTTAGAACCATCAATCGGATCAAGTATCCAAGTGTAATCAGACTTCTTATCCGGCCCTTTGCCACACTCTTCACTGTCAAAATTATGATCAGGGAAATATTTCATCAAAGTATCTAGTAGTAATGATTCAACTTTAAGATCCAAATTTGTACAAATATCTTCAGATTCTTTGAAATGATCTATTGATACTGAGTTCCATTCTTTGAGCAATAGATCACCGGCTTTTAGTGCCAGTGGAATACATATTGATTTGAGAGTTTCTTGCATATGGAAAAGTTACAACAGGTAGAAGTGTATTGATTTTCGTTGACTTAGTAAAATCAATTTGAAAAATAAAATTTTTACAGTAGAATTCACTGGCCAATCTTTGGTGAGGTGGCGGAGTGGTTACGCAGCAGTTTGCAAAACTGTACCACACGGGTTCGAATCCCGTCCTCACCTCCATAGAGGCGAACGAATGAGCACCTTGAATGCGCCGCGACCGAAGGACGAGGAGTGGGGCAGGCAAGAGTGCGAAGAGGAGACTCTGTGTGTGAGCTCTCACAATGTGAGACTCTGGAAATATATAAGGTTTTACACCTTATCCTGCCCGGGTGGCGGAAATGGTAGACGCGCGGGACTTAAAATCCCGTTTCGCTTGCGAAGTGCGGGTTCAATTCCCGCCCCGGGCACCAAAATCTGACTTTCAGAAAATTGACCAACTTTTTCGTTGGCTTCTGCTCCTAACAGAGCAGATGGCGGGGCTGGCCTCTTTTTGATTTCGCTTGGGTGTGGGGAGGAATCCGCGCGGGCTGAATTTTATTTTTTGGAGGCTGGTTTGTGTATATAAAGAGGGGAATCGATATTGCAAAATTATCGGGGAGGAGGGTAGAATATAGTAAAAGTCTTAAAAAATAATTATTTAACTAACTATAAAGAATCTATGAAAAAAAATTAACAAGATTTCAGCAGTTATATTAAGTCTTGCGCTTATACTTGGTATAACTGGACCGACTACTACATTTGCGGCAACAGACCCAGGTTTGGATGCGGCAAGTAGCTTCGCGGTTTTGGCCGGGTCGGGTATTGTTAGCACTAATCCCCCGCAAGTCATTGTTGGTGATGCCGGTTCTAGTCCAACCGTATCAAACGGTTTAACTGATGACGAGGTAACCTGGTATAGTTTCGGATCACGCCCCGGGGAGAATGGCACTTCCGTTATTGCAGGGCACTATGATTGGATAAATAATATACCGGCAGTATTTAGTCATTTACATGAATTACGCAAAGGTGATAAGGTATCCGTGGAAGACGAAAATGGGATGATTACCACTTTCGTTGTACGTGAAATACGAACATACGATAAAGATGAGTATGCACCAGATGTATTTATATTAGACGATGACAAGGCTCACCTTAATCTCATCACTTGTATAGGATTTTGGGATAAAGTTTCTAAAAGTTATTCGAAACGATTGGTGGTATTCACCGATAAAGAATAAGAAACAAAGTATTTATATCCATCCCAGTGTCAGCCGTCAAAAAATAAAATTCAGCCCCTTTTAGAAGAAAAAAACGGGCGGGCGCAAAATCAGAAATGCAGAGAAAACTTATTTGCTGGCTGGCGAGCGTTAGCGAGCGGCGGCGGGGCGGCTTCCATTGGCTGGTTTTGTTCAGGAATTTCGGATAAAATAGGTTTTAGCCAAACTGTAAAGACACGCCAAAATTTTTCAAAACTTGGAGCGTATGGTTATTTAATAAATAATTTTGAGAAGTTTGATGATATCCGGTAAATTCACACGTTTCTCTGTTCCGTCTCTTATTGTCGCAAATGTAGCGCCTCTTATTGGTGTGCTGTTTTTTGACTGGGATCTTTTTCAAATTCTTTTTCTTTACTGGTTTGAAAGTGGAGTAGTTGGATTTTACAGCATATTCAAGCTTATAAAAATAAGTGGTATTTTTAGTATATTTCTAGTGCCGTTTTTCATAATCCATTACGGTGGGTTTATGACAGGACATTTGATGTTTATTTTCGCTATTTTCGCTCCTCATTTAATTGATTCTTCATTCTTCCCGTCATCAGAGATTATTATCGCACTACTTAACATAATTAAATTTTCAGCTATAGCACTTATCGTGAGCCACGGTATATCTTTTTTCGCTAATTTTATTGGAAATCGTGAGTATCAACTCACAAATATAGAAAAACAAATGCAAGCTCCCTATAGGAGAATCATTATAATGCACCTAACACTGCTTTTCGGTGGAGGGTTGATTGTGTTATTTAAGGAACCGATATTGGGACTTGTACTTCTTATTGTAATAAAAACGATCGCAGACCTTAATTCTCATCTAAAAGAACATGATGTTTTTTAATATTAAAATTATTTCACTCCGGCTTCTTCTATCAAAGTTTCTTCGCTTACTTTTGCGCTTAGAGATTCTGTAACCATTGGGTGGTTTTTCCAATTTCCTTGGATAAACCACAAGTAGGCCATGATACCTGATATTACATTTGAAATAGGGAATGACCACCAAAGGCCATCTTCTCCCAAGAAATCAGGTCGTGAAAGTATATATGCGGCAGGGAACCTGAGAACCCAAAGTGCGACGAATGCGATAACCATAGCAGCTAAGGTGTTCCCAGCTCCTCTGAATGACCCCGCGTATGTTTGTTGGACACCGAAGAATCCAAAAGTCATGGCCATTATTCGGATAAAATGTGCGCTAGTTTGTATAACTTTTGTTTCTCCCGGTACAAAAAATGCAGAGATAGGTTCTGCAAGAAAATATAAAATAATTCCAAGTATTGTTAGTACAACCAATGAAACCCCCGCACTAACATGAGAAAGTCGTTCAGCTCGTTCTATTTTTTTAGCTCCGATATTTTGCCCAACGAGGGTCGAAGTCGCGATAGAGAGCCCAACAGCAGGGATTATGATGAAACTTAGGATTCTAGTTCCGATTCCATATGCGGCGACAGCATCTGTCCCAAAGCTTGAAACAAGAATAATCATTACAGCAAGGCCTAGTGCAACCGTCGTCTGCTCCGCAGACGCCGGCACACCGATCGCAAAAATCTTCTTAATTTGCACAAAATCAGGTTTGAAATCTTTGAGATGCAGCCGAACATCGTATTTACCACTAAAAAGCATAGTAAGTCCGATTATGGCTGCGAGCCCCTGAGTAAGGACGGTCACGATTGCAGCACCCGCGACTCCAAAACCAGGGATAGGGCCGTACCCCATTATAAAGATAGGATCCAGAATCAAGTTAAGTAGAACAGTGCCGAGCACTATTATCATTGGAGTTTTTACATCTCCAACTCCACGCATAAGTGATTGAAATACAAAATATCCAAATAAGAAAATCATCCCGAGGAATGAGATTTGTAGATATGCCGAAGCGTCAGCGGCGACAGATGTTTCCGCTCCCATTAGAGATACCAAAAAAGAAGAGCTAAAATACCCAAAAATAGTCAGGACAAATGATATTAATATCATTATCAGCAATGTTTGTGCTGATATATGATCTACTTTTGCATAATTTTTAGCACCTTTGTATTGCGCTACAAGCACGCTCCCTGCGATAGTTAGTCCACCTCCAAGTGCGATCAGTAGAAAGATAATCGGAAAAGTTATCGACACTGCGGCGATAGCATCCGCACCAAGTCTACCAACCCAAAAAGTATCTACCAGTTGGTACATTGTCTGCAAAATATTCGCTACGACTATCGGTATAGAAAGACTCAGAAGAGACGTAAGGATTGGCCCTTCGGTTAGTTTGTTTGTCTTCATAATGTAAGTGAAAAATGGTGGGTCAGCCGGGATTCGAACCCGGGACCAAAAGCTTAAGAGGCTTCTGCTCTACCGACTGAGCTACTGACCCATGAATGATTTTTTCAATCGTCAAAATCGCTTCGGTATTCTATGTATAAATTAACTCAACGGCAAGTCTTTTTCTGTTATTTTATCTCGAAAGATTTGAGGGCATTTTCTACTTTTTCACGAGCGAACATTTCTTCGTTTATACTGTATGTTCCTGTGACTACATAAACATTTGAGCCTTGGTAGCCGTAAGTTTGGAGAAATCTGAGAGTAGGGGAGGATGGACCCTGTTTCCCTTCAAATACATTTAAGACAGAAGTGGCAGAATTACCTTTTACTGTTATAGGGAAATCCCCATGACTGATTTCTTTGAAATCGGTAAGTGTTGTTTTGTGTGTGCTTAGCATCTGAGCTGCAAATTTTTTGACATCTATTTCAGACTCTATTGTTGAATAAGTCACATTTATATTTGCAACAAAATCGGTGTTTTTCACATGATTACGAATTGCAACGACTGTGTTGTCAGGGTATGTGTTATCAAATTTTTGTACGATCTCCCAGTCTTGAGGGATCATAAGTGAGAAATCCGAACTTACAAACTTATTACCGTCTATTTTCCCATCCAAAATAGGGCTTCCACTGGAGAAACATCCTGTGAGAAGTAAGGTTGATAATACAAAAGTAGCAATTAATAACTTTTTCATAATTTATTCTTAAATGATTTCTAGAGGCTAATTTTATACCAATTTAATGAAAGTGCAAATTATATGCGAAGCCCCGGGACAGGGAAGTTCGCACACATTTCTTTGACTTCACCTCTGATTCTGTCGTGTACACTTGAATCTTCCGGGCTCTCACAAGCTTCGTTTATGAAGCGAGCTATAGTTTTCATCTCTTCTTCTTTCATGCCACGAGTTGTAACAGCCGGTGTACCAATACGTATTCCGGATGGATCGAATGGTGAACGTGGATCAAATGGGACCATGTTTTTGTTAACTGAGAGTCCTGAATCTTCTAGTGCTTTCTCAGCTATCTTACCTGTTGTATTTTTCGAATTCATATCTATAAGCATCAAGTGATTGTCAGTTCCATCTGATACAATTTTGAATCCGTATCCCATAAGTTCTTCGGCGAGAGCTTGTGCATTTTTGATCACTTGCGCCGCATAATCTTGGAATTCCGGTTTTAGAGCTTCCGCGAACGCTACAGCTCGAGCTGCAGTTATGTGATCGTGTGGGCCGCCTTGTAGTCCCGGGAAGATCGCTTTGTCGACTTTTTTCGCATGTTCTTCCTTGCACATAATTATCGCACCCCTAGGCCCACGAAGAGTTTTATGAGTAGTTGTAGTTACCACATCACAGTATGGTATAGGGTTCTCAATTTGTTTTCCGGCTATCAACCCTGCGATATGAGCTATATCTGCAAACAAAATCGCTCCGATTTTGTCAGCGATTTCCTTGAATCTTTTCCAATCCATATCTCGAGAATAGGCGGAAAATCCTGCAATAATCATCTTTGGTTTTTCTCGTAGTGCAATCTCTTCAACTTTGTCCATGTTAATTCTTCCGTCAGCTTCAACTTCATATCTACAGAAATCATAAAGAATTCCTGAGAAATTCACCGGGTGACCATGAGATAAATGCCCACCATGATCTAGACTAAGTCCAAGAACTTTGTCACCGGGATTTAAAAATGCGAAGAAAACAGCCATGTTTGCAGGTGAACCCGAAAGTGGTTGAACATTTACATGCTCAGCTCCAAATAGCTCCTTTGCCCTTTCTATCGCTAAATTCTCGATGTTATCTATACATTGGTTACCTCCGTAGTATCTTTTGCCCGGATATCCTTCTGAATATTTGTTGTTCAACATACTTCCCATCGCTTCCATAACGGCGGTAGAGATGTAATTTTCAGATGCAATCAATTCGATCTCATGCTCTTGTCGAGATTCTTCCGCTTTGATAGCTGCATACAATTTTGGGTCCTGACTCTGAAGTTGAGACATGTCAAAAGGGTTAGGGATTTATATTATGGCGTTTCCCGAGATTTTTTACTCGTATATTGTGGTAGGAGTGATGATGTAACTAAGTTTTTCATCATGTTTATCAACGGGCACATTTTGCACTATTTGAAAGTCGTATGCCAGACCAATTTTCGGACACGTCACCTCATGGAATAATCTGTCAAAAAAGCCTTTTCCGAAGCCAATTCTATTCAGTTTAGCATCAAATGCCAGCCCCGGAGTAATCACACATTCAATTGCGCTCGGCTCAACATATGATCTGATACTATTTTTATCAAAGCTCTTAACTTGAAGATTCATCTTTGCCTGATCCATTGATTCAATACGTGGCACAACAACCGTCTTGCCGAGATCATGAAAAATCCCAATAAGCTCATGCGTATCGACTTCATCTTTGTATGATTCGTAGACCAAAATAACTTCTGCATCCTGCACCGGCGGCATCTCAAGAAGTTTAGATATTATTTCAGCATCAAACTTCCTCTTCCGCTCCGGAGTACTGCAAAGTTCAGCTCTCCGAGCCTTCATCTCCTCGCGTATCTTTTCTTTTTGTAATTGTATTGATGTATCCACGCTTCAAAAAATAGATGAAAACCCACCAAATGCAAGTGGAGTTAATTGAAACTTGCAAAGCGAGTGCATGTTAGGTAAAAATACTATGCGATGCGCTAAAGGCTTGCGTTGCAAAATAAGGTATGCCCGGGTGGCGAAATTGGTAGACGCGCAACGTTGAGGTCGTTGTCCTGATTTATCGGGGTGGAAGTTCAAGTCTTCTCTCGGGCACCATTTAGAGTTTAAGAGCTTCCTGCTTCTTCGGTAAAAGTAAAATAAATGGAAGGATAGCTAAGTTGATTGCGAGGACGGTGAGGTAGTACTTATATAGTTTATATTTATTTTTATCATCGCAACTATAAATGCCAACCAAAAATCATGCAAGCAATCTATGCGGATCTATCAGAGAGAATATTTCTCGCTTCATGCTTTCTACTTAGTACCGGATCTTGTACATCTTTCGCACTCCATGATAAACCGAGTGGGCAAAGCTGTGTCCGGGTACTTCCTTCTATGCCATGTGCATCTTTAGTGAAAACATCTTTATCACCAATTACCTCAGGGCCAAATTCCAAAATTGCATCAACGACCTGATCAAGTGTCGTGTCATCGCCGAAGCCTTTAAATTCTTCAATCGGTCTAAATTGTCTTTCTATCATATCTAGGTTATTTAAATCGCACTAATTATTACTTCGTATAAATTTTTATCAATAAAAAAATATTTCTGACTCGTCCTAGTACAAGATTTTGTACAAAATAACGTACAAAAGCTGTGCCCGGGCGTGGTGCGTTTTTTTAGAAATAAATTAATTATTTTTTACGCTACCCATGTCAGCATCTTCATCAGCAGCATTGATTCCAGCCATTCGTCCTGTCGCCCAAGAAGCTTGCAGGTTATAGCCACCTGTGAACCCATCTATATTCATAACTTCACCTGCGAAGAATAGGCCTTCGCATATGCGCGACTCCATAGTTTTTGGATCGATTTCAGCTGTGTCGACGCCTCCGGCTGTTACGAATTCACTTCCTTGCCCGCGGCCGATTACGGTTAGAGGGTGATTTTTTAGTTTTTCACAAGTGCTTCTAACAACCGTATGTTTTGTTTCATTGCATGGGTTTGCTGAATTTTGTATTAATTTCTGAAGTACGGATTTTGGCATAAATTCATGGAAAATTCCGAAGAAAGGTTTCTTTGGATAGTTTTTGATAAAATCAAATGCATGCGTTTCAAGTTCGCGCAGAGTGAGTGAAGGGACAAAGTCCACATATAGAATAAGTGGAGATTCTTTGCTACATATTTCAAAAGTGGAAAAGGCACTCATGGCAAAGGTGGCAGGTCCTGAGATTCCTTTATGAGTCCACACAAATGGCCCGGAATAACTAACTTTTTTACCATCTTTTAAAATCGCTCTCATAGTCACATTTTCCAGACTTACCCCTGCAAGATCTTTTGCGAATGTTTCTGCCAATACAAATGAATTCAAACTTGGCCCGAGAGACGTTGTGCTATGCCCTAGAGCTTCTGCGAAACAATATCCATCTCCACTTGAGCCGGTATGCCGATACGCTTGTCCGCCTGTCGTTACTATCAATCGATCAAATTCAAATTCTTTACCTGGAGAATTAGTTAAAATAAACTTTTCGCCAACTTTTTTAACACTTTTTATGTCAGTCCCACATTTTACATCTACGTTTTGTGTATCAAAAAATTGTTCAAACGCACCAACGATATCATGTCCGTCATTACTTACAGGGAATACCCTCATATCTTTTTCAACTTTCAATTTCACACCATGATCTTCAAACCATTTGTATGTATCAGCTGGGCCAAAGGCATACATCGCATTTTTCAAAAATTTATTTCCTCGCGGATATTTTTTCAAAACTTCTTCTACATCTGTATAGCCG
This sequence comes from Candidatus Peregrinibacteria bacterium, assembly GCA_030700255.1. Taxonomy (NCBI): domain Bacteria; phylum Candidatus Peregrinibacteriota; species Candidatus Peregrinibacteria bacterium. The sequence goes on from JAUYJN010000027.1 coordinate 31,488, forward strand.
GTTGTTACGTTGCACCTTCCACCACCTGAAATTATTACCTTTGCACCGAGCGAAGGATTTTTATCAAAAATAGTAACAGAAACATCAGAATTCTCTGATTTCGCACTCATCGCCGCCATCATGCCGGCCGCTCCTCCACCTATAATTCCTATTTTGTGTGTCATGCCTCTATTTCATAGTAAAAATCGTTTGACCTCAAGGGCAAATTTCAATAAACTGGCGGAGCTTTCAATTGAAGAAGGTAATTCAACACACATGCGCGCTTAGCTCAGTTGGTTAGAGCGACTGGTTTACACCCAGTAGGTCGGGGGTTCGACTCCCTCAGCGCGCACCAGAAAAAAAAGCCCACATTATTATGTAGGCCTTTTTTTGAATGCCGGTGGTAGGTGGCCGGATTGTTATTTTTTTAGGTCGTAGGTATTTCTACCGACACGATCGAACAAAGTCTTATTTTTCAAATTTAGTTGAATTGTGATTTTCTTTACTTGGCGTACTTCGAGGACTTTTTTGGTGATTGTGTCGCGGTCGAGTGGGCCGGACTTTGTCAAAATATCTGTGATAACATCGCTGACAGTCCCTGGTTTGTATCCCCATTCAGCCAAAGCATATATACCTCGACCGATTAATACGAAAGTATTATCGCGGATGAGTTCATTGTGAACTGCTTGTACGTTGATTGTTTTTTCATCGAATGACATATTTCTAGTAGCCATAGTTAGTTCATCAAAATGCATTGGTTTACCATGTTTTCTCAATACAAATGTGATTTTGTCGTGAATTGTACGTGGGTTGATGTGCGCCCATTTGAATAAACCGACTTTGCCATCTTCGGTAAGTTTTAGCTCCTTGCTGGTTTTGCAAATATTAGACAATGTAGAAACCTCAAATTTAATTCCGATCTCATATGCAATGAAGTCTTGCAGCTCTGTTATGTCAGTTACGTCTTTTTTCTTTTTGAGTTTATTGATTACTGACCTGGCGGTGTTTGTCACGTTATTAGCTTGAAGTTCACTCATGTAATAATAAGGGTGGAATTGTATTGTATTGTGAACTGTAGTTATGTCGCCACTCATCATGATAGCCAACTCTAAATAATTCATATCTGACTCTGAGCTGGAGTTTATGCCGTCTCGTAAGTTACGGAGTAGAGAATTCTTGACTAGTACTCCACCAAGCAAAGCAAGCGTGTTTAACGCCATGTCTAGTACTTGAGTGAGGCCTGCAGATTTATCGATGCTTGAAAGTTTACCGACTGCAGCGTTTTCTATCTGTCTTACTCTTTCTCGTGTAATGTTGAACTTTTGTCCTATAGCTTCCAGTGTGTGTTTCTCATATTTACCAAGGCCAAAACGCATCTCCAAAACTTTAGCTTCCCGTTCAGAAACGTTCTTCAATAATTGACCGAAGAGGCTAACTATATTGATAGTAGTTGTAGCTGTACGTTTGCCGATGGGGGCAAACACTCGAATAGTAGTTTTTTCTTTAGCGATCATAGGTTGAGAGAGTTAGAATTTATAATATTTGAATAGAAGCGAATAGTATCATTACGCTTCTTCAATAAGAAGCATTGTTAATAAAAATTATCAAGAAGGCCGGATTCTACGACTCGTTATCGGGACATGTCAATACGTGCATTTGTTTATTGGGAGCGCTTAAGTTGCCTTATCGACATTTTGTAATATGCCTACTCTAAAGTGTTGATAATAGGCATTAACAGAATTCACAAGTAGCGTACTTATGTTATAATTTGCGTCAAATCAAGCTTGTAACTTTATTGTGCGAGCATGGATTTTTTCTCCTTAAGAACCGCAATTATGCTAGCTCTTACTTTTTCGGCTATAGCTTTTTTATATCCTAAAAAAAATATTAGATCTTCAGGGGGGTGGGGTGTGATTTCGACTTGTTGTAAAATATTGTCAAGATCAGCTCTTGTTATCCCATAACCCGGTAGTTCATCACTAGTGAAAAAACCATTTGTCTCAGTTTGATCTTTTACCATTTGACATACATCTTTTCCAAAAATGAGGCTCGCCTCTATGCTTTTTCGGAAAAGCCCGGTCAGTCCAAGTAGAATGAAGTAAAATAGTTGATGATCATTGTTGATAACAATATCGGATTTGCAATCAGGTAATTTAACCACGCCAAGCTTTGATGGCTCAAGGTCTGTTCCTGCGAGTTTTGCGACAATATCCATGTTGATCACTTATTCGGCCTATAATCCTATAATATTGGCGTATTTTGTGCAACTGCAAATGAGTTGTTAGATTTTCACAGCCTTATCCCACATGATGCTGAATACATTTTTCATAAAGTTAGAGAGCTCTCGGCTTTCGATTACGACTCCAAGGAATGGCGCTTTTGATGTTATAAGTGAGAACTCATCTCCGTATATGAACATAGTACTGAGAAATTTATGCTCTGGTGGCAAAAATCTGGTTTCTCGAAGGATAGCTGTATTATTGCTTGGCCAGGACTTTGTCTCATCGTCTTTGAATAGTAAAGTTCTGATGTTTATACATTTTTTTAAGCGGGTTGGTATATAGTGATTGCTATCATATTCTTCCGTAGCCGCTTCAAGGAAATCATCCATTGACCCAAGGAACAATATTTCTTTTTTGGCTTTGTCGAGAGATCTCTGACATACTTCATAAAAGCCCTCTTCTCCTTCATAAAAACGTACAAGTGGCCGGTCTTTTTGAGTTGGATGTAGGGCTTGTAAAGCAGGTATTAGGCCATTTAGTGTCATCTCTTTCATGTTCAGATTGAATTTTTCTTCTTCAACTTGATGTCTGAATTTATTTATATCTTCTACAAATATAAGTCTTTTTTTACCTTTGCGGGATTCACCAATAAACCCATCTTGTCGTAATTTTTCACATATGACATGCGTGGTTGAGCGATTGATTTTTGAATGATTAGCTAGGTCTTGAATGTTTGCCGGACCAAGCTCGGAAAGTGTTGTGTATATGATTGCTTCTTTCTCTGACATGCCAAATTGTTGAAGTTGTTTAACAACCTTGGAAAGTCTATGCGTAGCGGTATTCATGAGTAAGTATGACTAAATGTTAAAACTATACGTCATATTACATGTATGCTTGTGTTTGAGTCAACATAACGAAATGATTAGCCAAATATATACCCAATACTATGAACTGTTTTGATTAAATCATTCTTTTTGCCAAGTATACGGCGCAATTTCCCTATATGAACATCTATTGTGTTTGTCATGAATGTTTTGTTTATATCCCAAACGCTTTCGAGGATCGTATTACGACATAGTAGTCTCTGAGGATGTAGCATAAAAAATTCAAGTAATGCGAATTCTTTGTTTCGGAGTGAGATGGTGGTTCCCCCTATCTGCATCTGTCTATACCGCCTGTCGAGTATGATATCGCCGAATTGCAAGACTTCAGAGTTAGCCTCATTATATAGGTCATTTACGGTGTACGAATATACAATTTCTTTAATTTTCCTCACTGTTTCAAATACATCTTTGGACTCGGTTAAATGATGTTCACATCGGTCTTGCAGGGACTTTGGTACTGTTCGTGTGGCCTTCCATAGTAAGATTTTTGGGATGTGTAATTTTTTCTGATGTAGAAGAAGTAAAAATTGTTTGATCTCAAGTGAGGAATCAACTATCAAAACTGCGGATGTAAATTCGAATTCTATAAGTGCGTATTCAGATAAGAACTGATTATATGTTATAAAGGTAGCTTCAATATCATGTCGCTTTAGAGATTTTTTAAATATGTCAGCTTCGGCATATTCATTTGCTATAAATAATAATTTCATAAGGAGGGGGTAAGTTAATTACTTAGTTTATTATTAATGCATATAGTGTAGAATTTTATCAAACATAAAATTTCATGAAATTTATTTTTGGCTTGTAAAAGTCATAAACCTATGATTATTTTGTTGTCACAGTTGTGACAACAAATGCAAAAAAGCCTGAGTTATATAATAATTTTAAGATATGAAAACATATGAAGAGGTAGTTTCGATACTTGAAACGAATGGATTTAAAAAATTCCGGGCAGGGCAGGTTTTTCAAGGTGTGTATAAAGAGGGTAGAGATAATTATGATGATATAACTACTTTACCAAAAGATGTGAAGGAGCGACTTGAGCGAGAGGCACCAATATATTCGATAAAGCCGGGGCACCGAATGGTTTCAAAAATCGATGGAACTCAGAAGTTTTTGTTTCAATTGCAAAGTGGGCACAAGATGGAAGCAGTGCTTATGCGTTATAGCGACAAAGCTGGTAAACGTAATACAGTTTGTGTCTCTTCGCAGGTAGGTTGTGCCCTTAAGTGTGCATTCTGCGCCACGGGTAAACTCGGTTTTTCAAAAAACCTTATAGCTGAAGAGATAGCTGATCAGGTTCTATATTTTGATCATATTTTGAAAAAAGAGGGGGAGCGCGTGACTAATGTAGTGTATATGGGTATGGGTGAGCCATTTTTAAATTATGACCAAGTTATAAAATCAGTACGGATTTTAAATGATGAGCGTTGCTTAAATATCGCGGCGCGCAACATAACGGTTTCGACTTCCGGAGTTGTGGATGGGATTAAAAGGTTCACAAATGAAGACTGGCAGGTGAATTTGGCTGTGTCTTTGCACGCCCCGACGCAAGAGGGGCGGGCTGCTATCATGCCGATAGCACTTCCCCATACACTCGATCAACTTATGCAGGCACTTTATGATTACACGGAAAAAACTCATCGCAGAATTTCTTACGAATACGTACTGCTCAAAGGGGTAAATGATCAAGATGAGCATGCTCATCAACTGGCAAAACTTCTCAAAGGCACTCTCTGTCACGTAAATCTTATCCAATACAATGAAACTGATTTACCATTTTCAAAAAGCTCTCAGCTTCAAACAAAATCATTTTTAGAAATCCTCGAATCACATAATATACCATCCTCGCTTCGAATCAGCCGCGGCCAAGATATTTTTGGCGCATGCGGTCAGCTTGCAAATAAGATTGAAGAAGAAAAATAAGGCTTGAATTGACTTAAACTCAAAAACAATATAGTTTTTTATGCGTACAATTTATCAAAAAAATAATTTCTAATTCAAAAAAATATGGATGCAGGACAAACTCCAGGTAGAGCTCAACAAGTAGGTGGGCAAGGGCAGCCACCGATCAAAATCAGTATTACCGAAGAGATGAAAGGTGGGGTGTATGCAAATGCAGCTTCGGCTTCTGTAACAGCGAATGAGCTTATTCTTGACCTAGGTTACATAGTCCCAAATGAACAACCAATGACTGTAAAAGTGGTAAGCCGTGCAAATATGAGTATTAGGACAGCAGAGAGCTTGGTTCAGTTACTTCAAGGTTCTATAGGTGACTATTACGAAAAAGTAGCAAAGGCTCAGCCTGGTGCCGGTCAACAGCCACAAGCTCCACAGCAGCCACAGGCTCCATCAGTACCTATTCCATCTGAGGGAACTACTTCATAAGGTAATAACCATTCCCTAGCAATGAAAGCCCTAATCCAAAACGTATCGGAGGCGCGAGTCGATGTTGATGGAAGTACAGTTGGCCAAATTGGTCGCGGCCTTCTGGTGTTCTTGGGTGTGATGAAGGAAGATACGGATGAAGATTTGAATTATCTAATAGATAAAGTTACAAATCTTCGTTTATTTCAGCATTTTGATACAGAATCCAATAAAGAAAAATATTTCGACAAATCAATTTTAGATGTCGTCGATTTATATCCCCATATTGGTAAAACCAACTCGCAAATCGGCATTCTCGTAGTTTCTCAGTTTACACTTTGTGCCAGCACAAAAAACGGGCGTCGCCCCGGATTTGATAATGCCGCCGCTCCGGAAGTTGCAAAAGAAATGTATGAAAAATTCGTACAAAAACTACGCTCAACAAATACTGCAAATGGTGAGCCACTTAATGTCGCAGAGGGGCAGTTCCAAGCTCATATGCAGGTTTCTCTCGTAAATGACGGCCCAATTACAATTACGCTTGATAGTCGCGATAGGTAAACTTTTTTGTACCTCAATTTCTCAACTTAACCTTTCGTTTTTAGCCTTTCATTTTTTTTGCCACGACAATCCATTATTTCAAACTCTTATCTCTCTCCACGCCTGATAATATTGGTTTATTTTTTTATCTATCCTATATTTAGGATGCATTGTGTCGGCTTCTTCTTTTATGGCCCAGTTGATTTTCACTTTTGTCGTCGTATTTGTCGAAGCGTCTTTTACCAAAGCCCAACCAGACTCATGCTCAACTGGTACGCCTTCCTCATTCTCAATCAAACCAGCGTGTGCAAGCCGTTCGTGCGATTTGCAAAGTGGCACTAAAGTGTCTGGGTTATGAGTTGGGTCGAGCGCGAAGCGCTCGGTATGATGCAAAATCTCATATGGTTTACTACATCCCGGATACGCACAAAGCCCACTTGTTTTTGCGACCACATATTTTTTAATCTTAGCAGGAATATATCTTTTGCCGGTGTTCACCGGCGCGGGTTTTGGCTGCTCAGAGGCTTGATTCTCAATCACATTCAACATATTATTCAAAAGTTCATCCCATTCCTTTTCTCCTTTTATTTTTTTCAATCTTTCAATCGTTTTTATATTTAATTTCATGTAAATCGACTTGCTTATGCGGTTTTCAGGACTCTGACCCGTACTAGTACAAGATTCTTCGCCATTTACATCCAACGATTCCACAGCCGATTCTAAAGGAATGTTTTGCAGTTCACTTTTGTATTCTTTTACGTATGTTTCCAAAGTGTTTTTACTCATGGTTTTCGCTTTATTTGCCCAAAAACTCTCACTTTCTTCGGTCACGATTGTCAACACCGGACGAACTGAATTTATCCCTTTTTGTTTTGCAATTTTTTGCAAAATCGGTCTGTTATCAAGTTTTTTCATTATCCAAAGCGCATCATCCACCGCATACGTGCTCATACCGGCAAACACGCGTGCGTATTCATAAATATTTGTAAATCCCTTCGCGCGCCACACTTCTTGCTCTTGAATTTTCGGAAGTA
>JAUYJN010000028.1 GCA_030700255.1 Candidatus Peregrinibacteria bacterium
TTTATATTTAAGGATTATTAGAAGAAAATATTAACAAAAATCCGTCAAAATTGCCAGACAAAAATAGGCAAAAAACATGAGTAATAAGCCAAAAATCACCATTTCGAGTTGCGCGAGAATGGAAATGTTGCGTGGTATACGCGCACTCACCCACGGGGTTTGGAATGGCGGGGGCTGATGGGTCGGAATTTTTGGTGAATTATTATGACACACTCACCGATGCGGTTCGGGGAAGTAGGCGAAGTGGTGGCGAAGTGGAGGTCAAGAGGTGCGAGGGGATAACGGAGGTCGTGGGTGAAAAATGGCGGGGAGCGAAACACCGGCGCAAAAAATGGTGAAGCTCAGATCGAATGTTGGATTTATTTTTGAAATTCTGCTATAATTCTCAGATATATTTGAACAAACATGAAATTTTCAAAAGGATTACATAATAGAGATTTATTTCAAAGCGAGCTTGAGGCAAGGCTTATCGGCTTTGCGGATGGTATTGGTGCGCCGCGCGAGGCGGTGTTAGCACAAGATGGCAAGGAGGCGGTTCCATTTAATTTATCTCCATCTGAAAATGCACGTAAAAAAGGTGCGCAAGCTGCAGCAGTTATCGTGCAGGTAAAAAAAGATGAACATAAATACACAACCGGCGGAGCTATTATTGTGGACTTAAAAGCGCAGCTTCGCGCCCTCGGTTTCGATATCCCGGATGATATGGAATTCCAAAGTATAGATGAGGTTATCGATTATGTTTTGGCACACACAGATTACTCATTTCAACCGCTCACACTTGGAGATGTACATATTGATCAAGATGCAGCGAGAATATTTAAAACCCTTGATGTTGAATTCATTTTTGATGAAGCAAAGCAACGTATTGATTTCAAATTTCCTAAAAAAGTACAATTTTTCGATCTTGATGGAAACAAAGTCAAAATCATGGATGAAACAGACGCCACTCATTTCGTAGATGTTTCGATCTCATACAACGACGAAGAAAACACCTTCCTTATCATAGTTGGAAAAGACGACAATACTCAAATCAAACGAACTCTCAGGCACAAGGTTGTAGGTTAAATTATTTAGTTTATTCCCACTCAATAGTTCCGGGTGGTTTATTTGTTACGTCATAAAACACCGCTGAGATTCCTTCGATTTTCAGGATTTCCCGCGCCAACTCTTGAACTTTTTCCCATGGCAATTCTGTGAAATTTGCAGTCATCGCTTCGGTCGAACTGACCGGTCTTATCACTATAGATTCTTGCCCTTCAGAGTTGACACTTAAAGGCAGTAAAACTGTCGGACATTGCCATACTTTTTTGTCGACATCGACACTGTAGACAAAGTCCATGACAAGCTTGTCAGCCTCTTGAAGCTTGAGGGTGCGCTGTGGCGTTAAGTAGCTTGGGGTAATGGAAAAAGTATCTATAGGCATGTCCATGTCAACACTGACCGCCACCGTTACGAGTACTCTATTTATATCTGAAAAAGCATTAGTTAATTTAGGCGAAACAGAACGAATCATATCCCAACTATGGACATCCGGATTGATCACAACAGGGTGTCTATATGTCCTCTCGTCACCCTGAACACCAACACTTTTTACCGGTAGAATTTTTGGATTTAAACCGGGAAATTCTAGGTCGATTTTATTTTCAAGAGCTTCGGAATTTGGGACTTCATCAGCCTTGTCCAGACACAAACATCTAACGGCAAGTCCGGGGCCCGGGAATGGATGTCGGTCGATCATTTTGTCAGGTAGTCCGAGCTTGCGACCGACCATGCGAACCTCATCTTTGTATAGTTCTTTTATCGGTTCGATGATACGTCCTTGGCGAATCAGTTCTTCGATTTCAGGGACACGATTGTGATGAGTTTTAATTTTATCTGCATTTTTCGTACCTCCACTTTCTATAGTATCCGGATAAATAGTGCCCTGACCAAGCAACCATTCTTCAGGGTTTAGCTCGAGCTTTGATGCAACTTCACGTTGAATTTTCAAGAACATATCTCCTATGATTTTTCGTTTAGCTTCCGGCTCATATACTTCTTTTAAAGCATCAAAATATTTGCCTGCGGCAGAGTAGGTATGAAGTCCTTTTACCCCGGCTTCTCCTAAGAATTTTTGAATCTCTTCTGTTTCATTTTTTCGCATAAATCCTGTATCTACATACATCGCATAGATGCGATCAGCCCCAATGGCTTTGGCGAGTAGGGCGTATGCCACTGAAGAATCCACACCTCCGGAAATCAGTAGAAATACTTTTTTGTCACCCACTTTTTCTGTAATTGCAGCAATTTCCATTTCTATGAATTTCTCGATACTCCATTCTCTTGTTGCCCCTGTGATATCGATAAATGCATCGAGGATCTGCATGCCACACTCGGAGTGGGTAACTTCAGGGTGGAACTGAACAGTATAAATATTTCTTTCAAAATTTGCGGTAGAAGAGAGGGCATCGTCCGGTGTCGAGCCCATAGATTCGAATCCTTCCGGTAATTCCGCCACCGTGTCAAAGTGACTCGCATATACTTGATACGTTTCTCCTTCAGTAAGTTTGTTGAGAACTCCCTCTGCTTTTTTTACTGTAAATTCCGTGAGCCCGTATTCTCCAACCGTACCTTTTTGAACTCTTCCACCGAGTGTACGCATAGTAAGTTGATGCCCATAGCAAACTCCAAGGATAGGTATGCCTAGTTCAAAAATCGCAGGGTCGATTTGTGGCGAGGTAGGATCATTGACTGAGGCGGGTCCTCCTGAAATTATAATTCCTTTGTAATCTTTAAGTTCGCTCGCCGCAGTATCTGCGTCTCGCATCTCAGAATAAACCTTAAGTCTCCTCACACGATTTGTAAGTAAATGTGCAAACTGACTTCCAAAATCTAGAATTGCTATTTTGTCGAGCCCCTCTATTGCCATAAAAAGTAAAAATTACAAAAATCTTTGTTGACGCAAATATGCAGAAATACGGCTTTTATTACAAGGGTAACTTGTTAACTCTATTTTAAATGGTAGAATACGCACTGATGATAAAGCTATTCAAACCAATACAGGGGTTCTCAAAATTATGTATTAAGAATTATAATTCAATATTTTTGTGGACAGTTTTTGTTGTGGTTATTGGGATTCAGTTTTTTCCGCAGGCAAATAAGTTTGATTTGGTGGAGAGGTTTTTGCCGGTTATGGGCGTTATAGCGATTTTGACAATCGGGTGCATCAAGGGTTGGTTTTTTAGTTGGTGGAAGAGGAGGGGTACTGTTGATGCGAAATTCAAGGGGCCTGATTTTTTGTTGAGTGTTTTGCTTTTTGGATTCGTTGCTTTATCGGGTTTGTCTTTTATGTTCGGTGAAGTCAGGGCGTTTGGATTTACTGAAATTTACATGTTGATGATTGGAGCTCTTATGTTTTTATATTTTTCGAGCTGTAATGATGGGCATCAAAGTTTACTAAAAAAACACCTACCACTTGGACTTACGATTTTACTTTTGGTGAATGCGGTTGGTGGGGTTTATGGATATTTGAATACCGATCATATGAGATTTTTTGGACTTTTTTATAACCCTGAAATAAAGGCGGACGCATGGCCAAATGCTTATGCATTGTTCTTTTTGATGACGTTTCCATTTATGCTTTATCAGTTTTTTCATAATAATTTTGAGAAGTATAAGGATGATTTGGAAGGTACTTATATAGGGATGACAATATTGAAATTGCTTGCGACAGGGTTTGTGTATGGGAGTTTTTTGATTGTTTTTTCTAGGGCCGGGTATTTGGCATTTATAGTTGAATTAGCGTTACTAGCTTTGTTTTTTGGGATGAGTGCATGGCCGATTTCAGGTAAAAAAATGCTTCGTACCATAGGTGCGGTCGCTATCATTGTCGCAATTGGTTATGGCGTTGTTTATGGTTTGGATCAGGCGAAGAGGAGATCATGGGAGATGATAGATGTTCGGGAGCGGTTGACTTTTAGCGATGCTCAGGGAGCGGCTTCGTTTACGGAGAGGTTTGAATTTTTCACAGGCTCAGTTGAATTGATAAATGAGCGGCCGATCTTTGGGTTCGGGCCGGCGAGTTTTAAGTCTGTTTACCCACACGTGCAAAAAGGATTTTTGGCTTTGTCAGATCATCCACATAATTTGTTTTTGAAACTCGCGGTTGAGCGGGGGCTGCCTGCGGCAGCCCTCTTCATAGTTTTCTTATTAATTCTTTTTGTTAAAACGAATCCTTTTTCAAAGGATTCATCGTTATTTTGCAAAATTGCTTGGACGGCCGCCTTCGGCGGCCTTACCCATTCCATGGTGGATCACAATCTAAATTTCATCAATAACTACCTGATATTCTGGCTTATCCTAACCGCGCTAGCGGCTGAAATTTCACAAAAAAATAAATCTAAAAAAACTAAATTTACAAAAGGCGATCTGCTGACACTCATATTTGCAATTTTACTCATTATACCACTGATTTGCTCAAGCATTCACATCACAAAGGATAGTTTTGATTACAAAAAACTACTATCGGTAAATGCAAATGATGAAAAGGCTCTAATTGATATTGCTGATTATGAACCGGTTCTCCCACGCTTCACTTATCTTCGACTCGATGATGCATTCGCCCAAATAGGACAAAATGATATACGCAAAATTCTTCTTCAAAAACAATTATCATACAACTCATATGATGCCGAAACATACAGGCGACTTGGAGAAATTTCACTTGCTGAAAACAACCTAAAAACTGCTAAAGAATATTTCAAAAAAGCAACTGAAGTTAACCCAAAAAATACATTCCGATATTATGCCGCCTATACAAAAGTTGCAGCGCAACTAAATGACACTTCGACACTGAATGCGATTCGCGATAATGTTCAGCCACTTATCGAAGAATACATTCCACTCTACAATGCAAACCTCCATTACACACAGCGAGATAACGAGATGGAGTATATTTCAGAGTTAAGGAGGATTTTAAAATAGGCTATATTTACTTGTTTCTATTCCCTCGCAGGCCAAAGGCTTTAAAAGCCTCTGCGAGCTTATCGGTAGAAGGGGGGATCCCTTCATTTGCGCATATAGGCCCGATTTTAGAAGTATTCTCTGCATTTCTTTGTGCTCGTCGCTCAGCAGCAGCTTTCTCCGCTTTTTCTGCGGCAATTCTTGCCGGGTCATTCCATCTAAGTCCGGACTTATGATTTTTTGGTGGCTTATCGGTACCTTTATTATGAAGAGTCGTAGAGATGGCGTCCCTGACATCCGCCTCAGGTCTATGTGTGATTGTAAATAGTGGTTCGATAGATATATCTTCAAACTTAGGTAGTAGTGGTCTCAAGGTTTCAATTGGAATTTGAAATCTATTTATAAAGCCGGGGCATTTTTCTGAAGCGGCGATAATTTTTGTTAAATTATCATTACGAATACCAAGTACATTTCTAAGTAGGAACATTTTTATATCTGATATGCCTCCTCCGGTTTCTGAAAGTCCGTAAGTATAAAATTCACCATCTATTTCAGAAACGAGAATATGCATCTGCTGGTGAAGTTTTGCTCTTGCGTAAAGCCATGTCGGAAGACCGCTCGACGTAAAACGATTCAGTTTAGACACGTCACTTGGAGTAGTTTTAAGCTTAAGACTCATAGTTTTATTCTATTTGATAAGAATAAAGTTTATGCTTTGTAGTGAGTATTTGTCAAGCTCACTCTTTTGGCTTCATAGTTGGGAATAGTACGACATCTCGGAGATTTGGCTGTCCTGTTAGGAGTGCAACCAATCTATCGATCCCGATTCCGGATCCGGTCATCGGTGGAAATCCGGTCTCCATAGCGCGGAGAAACACTTCATCGACCTCCATAGCTTCACTGTCGCCGGCGCCTTTGGCGGCGGCTTGTCGCTCAAGTAATTCTCTTTGAACTAGTGGGTTTATGAGTTCTCCATATGAATTTACGACCTCCCATCCGGCAACCAGTAACTGAAAACAACTAGCAGTCCCGTCTCCATTTGGGCGTGCGAGCGGCTTCAAATCCTCAGGGTAATCAAGCAAGAATGTAGGTTCGATAAGTAGTGGGCGAGCAGTTTTTTTGTAAATATCATCGAGCAAGTTCGCGCGACCGGTGTCTGCAAAGTTATGTATTCCAAGCTCTTTTGCTTTCGCACGTAGATCATCATCACTTATTGTAAACATATCAATTCCAGCGTGCTTTTTGAGTAAATCTGGGAAGCGTGCTACTGCAAATTTTTTATCAAAATCAACGGTCACAGGTTTCTCATCTTTATCCAAAACTTCTATTTTTGTTGTTCCAATTACTTTTTCACAAATTCTTCGGATTAATTCTTCAGTCCATTCCATATTTGTATCAATATCTTTGTATGCGCAGTACCATTCGAGCATCGTAAACTCTTGCAAATGAGAAGGATCCGTACCTTCATTTCTGAAATTTTTTCCGATTTCAAAAATTCGTTCAACTCCGCCACTACAAGCCATTTTTAGATCTAGCTCGATTGCAATTCTAAGTACGAAATCATGATCTAGCGCATTGTGATGAGTTGTGAAAACTTTTGCCATAGCGCCTCCGGCTTGCGGTTGTAGGGTGCGCGTCTCTACTTCCATAAAATCTTTTTCATGGAAAAATTCTCGAATCTCACGAACAGTATTTGATCGAATTTTGAATCTATTAAATGTGTCAGGATTTGTCATCAGGTCGATATTTCTCTCTCTATAACAAGCCTCGCGATCTTGCAGCCCATGCCATTTTTCAGGAAGTGGTCGGAGTGATTTTGCGAGTGGAGTTACCTCGGTCGCAAACAGAGTTGGTTCACCGTGTTTTGTGATAAAAAATTCACCTCGGAATCCGCAAAAATCTCCCATATCGAGAGCTTTTAAAAGCAATTTATATTTATCACCTAGCAAATCTTTTGACATGCAAATTTGGAAATCTCCGCTTACGTCACGGATTTCTCCGAAAGTTAGTTTGCCCATGTCGCGAAGAGACATGAGGCGGCCGCACACGGCCGCCTCACTCTTTGGGCCCTCCAAAACCTCAGCCGCGTTCCGCGGCTCATTTTTTTCAACCGCCTCCTTTGCTTGCATTGCAGTATGCGTCCTATCAAAAGACTTCCCATACGGATCAAATCCAAGCTCTTTCCAAAGCTCAAACTTCGCTTTGCGTTGTTCAAAAATCACATCAGACATATTTTTTAAATTAATCAGTAAAAAACGTTTCAAAATCATGTGGTACTTTATCGAAAAGCCTAAATTATTGCAAATAGTTAACCGCTATTGACTAAATTTCTAATAACATTAGGGATATAGGTAAAAAATAGTTGCTAGAAATTTTCCAAGAAATAATCAATCATTTGCTTTCTTTGTTTTTCTGAAAAGTAGCAACCATTTTGTTCACACCCGCCTAAAAGTACAATCCAACAAGAAAATACTAAAACGGCTTATCCAAGCCCAACTTAACCACTTTTTCCCCGGGGAAAATTTTGAGGCGGAGGCGATCTTTATCATTCCGCTCGTCCTTAAAACCAACCTTCCCCTTCATCCTCTGGGAAGTCTATCTTTTCCTCCTCAACTTTTTTGAAATCAAAATGGCTTCCTTGAGCCATTAAATAAACCTAAAAGTGTTCGTCCGAACACTTTTGAAAGTCAGGAAACCGGTGAAAAAACCGGACTCTTTTGGAGAAAAAGCAAATAGGTGGAAGAACTGAACATTTTTACAGAAAAACACACCTGCCAATTCCACTCAAAAGTGCGAATGAACGACGCTATGAAAGACTCGCACTGCGAAATCCTCAGACCATATGGACAAGAAAGTACGATGAATGCGTGCCTGACCGTCCTGAAAAAGTATATTGCGAGAAGTGCTACCTGGAAGCGGTATATTGAGTTTCTTAGGATTTGTACACATCCTTTCGATGATGCACATGGTAAAGGTAAATTTGTTTCGTGCCGTCGTATATATCAAAACGAATACGGTAATCTCCAACTCTTTTTCTGAATGCACAGTTTTCCATATCTTTTAATTTTTTTATATTTTCATACGGATTAGTCTGAAGACGTTCCAATGCAATCAAAATTCTCGACTGAACGATAGAGTCAAGCTTGCTAAAATCTTTTGTAAACCGCTTTGAATAAATTAGCTTGTAAATCATTTACTTCGCATGTGAATTTTTAGCCTCTTTCCGGATTGTCTTTTTGTGAATGTCATAAAGGTCATCCATTGTGTAGTATTCGCCCCTTTCAATTTCTCGTTTTGACCTCCCAATACTCTTTTGAAACTCTTTGTCATTCAATTCCAAGTAATCCTCATAGTCATCGATCGAAATACACACAATAGCCGGCTCATCGTTTTTCTCGACAATAATAGGTGTGCCACTCTGAACAGTGAGGATCATCGCGCCAAATTTCAGCTTCGCCTGACTCGCAGACATTGTAATAGCATTCATATGCAGGTAAGTTATTTTGATTGATTAAAATTCATTTCAATCGATTAAAGTATATCATGAACGATATTAGCAATCAATCCTTATTTGCAGGACAAAACCAGCTAGGTATAGACTGGTCGTTCCCACCGAAGGCGAGCGAACGGCTTCAGCTAAATTCAGTTGCACTAACATTGTTAGTACGCTATAATAATCATGAGTTTTAATCGATAAAAAATATGTCAACTTTAACTATTCGCATTCAGGATGATATCAAAAGAAAAGCCACCGAGCAGGCGGCGAAGCTTGGGGTGCCACTAACTTTTATTATCAAAACAGCTTTAATCAATTTCATCGAATCCCCCAAAATTATTATTGGGGAGCCTCAAGATGTAATTGTAACATCGGATATTCAGGCGAAAATGGATAAAATCGAAGAGCTTATATGAAACTTATCGTTACAGCTTTAATAGGAAAAATGGAATTGGAACCCATTCGAGATATTTTTAATCTCGATATTCTTAAAATAGCCGCCAAAAAATCATTGCAAGGGTTGGGGAAAAACATAAAAAGTACAGTGGAAATCTCGGGGACCATTCTTAGCAAAGTTTATTTAACGAGTTCTGATGGCGCCGGCAGAGTGGTCTTTTTATTAAAAGTTAAAGATGAGAAATCAGTCCTTATTATGATTAGGCACAAGAATGATAAACGGATTGGGGCCAATATGACGGTGCAGAATACCAAATTCAGAAAAGTGCTTGAAAAAAATCTTGACTTGATTCTAAGTGATCTCAAAAAAGGTGATTACGAAGAAATAGAGCTTTAAAAATCGAAACGTCAAGTAATCGCAAGGGGGCGTGTCATCGGCATGGTGCGATTGTCCGGCGATTGGTATGGACATAGTGTCCAGTTAATTTGAATATATCATGTCAATATTGCCATTTATCAACATTTGATGTAGTTTGAGGATGAATTTAATTAAGTATATGGTTAAAACTCCGAAAATATCCGCTGCACTACAGCAAAAACACACGGGTAAGGTTGTGATTTCTCTGGATGGAAAAGTTGTTGCGCTCGGTAAGACAACGACGAGTGCATACAGCAACGCTAAAAAAAAGATGCCGAATATAGATGACAAGGAGTTCTTAGTATCTCGTATCCACCACAAATATCTCGCGGCATAAATTTCAATATAGAAACGACAGACCTACGATAACTGCCAGGCTATGGCTTAAGGGAACAAAGCCGAGGTACTTTGAGTTCTTGGTAGATAGTGGTGCTGATTTTACTCTTATATCCAGATCGGATGGTATGTTTCTTGGACTTGATTATAGTAAAATCAAAGGCGAAGAGGTGAAGATAGAGGTTGCAAATATGGCCATATTACATACGAAAAAAGTAAAAATGATGCTTGAATTTTGCGATAATACTTTTGAAATTCCCGTACTCATAGCAAAAGAAGAAGTGGAAAGGCTACTTGGAAGAAACGGTGTTTTTGACAGGTTTGATGTGACATTTAAAGAAAAGGATCAGGAGGTTGTATTTGAGGAACGGTAGTTTGCCATTCTTTGGAGTGTGGGAATTTGCATTTCGCTCACTCGCGGTATCGGAAGATGGCGCATCATACGTTGTAGGAAGGGTTTGGGCTGATTACGAAGAAATAGAGCTTTAAAAATCGAAACATCAAGTAATCGCAAGGGGGCGTGTCATCGGCATGGTGTGATTGTACAGTTCGAATTCCGGCGATTTCGACCATTCTTCGAGTGTAATGCCAGATTTGTCTTTTGCGGACAATTGCACATCTGAGAGTGGCCATTTTATGCCGATTTCAGGGTCGTTGTATATGATACTGATTTCGCATGAAGGATTATAAAGTCCGGTGCATTTGTATTCCACGATGGCATTTTCGGAAGTTACGACAAATCCATGCGCAAATCCGGCCGGAAGCCAAAGCGCTTTATGATTTTTGTCACTCAGTTCAATGCCGAACCACTCCCCGAAGGTCGGAGAACCCCTCTTAACATCTACAATCACATCATATATCGCACCTTTTACGGCTCTCA
This sequence comes from Candidatus Peregrinibacteria bacterium, assembly GCA_030700255.1. Taxonomy (NCBI): domain Bacteria; phylum Candidatus Peregrinibacteriota; species Candidatus Peregrinibacteria bacterium. Next base: position 10,468 of record JAUYJN010000028.1, read on the forward strand.
CCAATTTACCCTGATGTGGATTCCACTGCGCATGAAGTCCCCTCAAAATCCCCTTCTCGGAGTAAGAAAGGTTGTCCTGTACGAACTGCGCATCTAGCCCGATTTCAGCGAATTTTTCTTTATGAAACACTTCATGAAAATATCCGCGCTCGTCTCCGAAAACTTGTGGAGTCAAAACATAGGCGTTTTGCAGTGATGTGGCTTCGACTTTTATATTTGTCATGATTTGGATTGTAATGTCCGGCTAATCCAAAGTCAAAGTTTGGATTAGCCGGGCACGGTGTAAATGGTAATATGTCATATTTTAGCTTCCAATGGCAAATATTATCTGTTAAATTTTCGTGGGCAATTCGCCGGCTTTATATTTTAATACTACAGTGTGGCAAAAAAAGCGTTCATAACAGGCATTACTGGGCAAGATGGCCCATTTCTCGCGAAGTTATTATTGGAAAAGGGGTATGAAGTATATGGAGGCGTTAGAAGGGCAAGCACTCCCAATATGCGCAATTTGGAATTCCTTGGGATTGATAAAGATGTTAAGCTCATTGAAATCGATCTGATCGAATACAGCAATTTATACAAAATTATAACAACTATAAAGCCCGATGAGTTCTATAATCTTGCTGCACAAAGTTTCGTTGGATCAAGTTTTGAATTACCAATATTGACCACAAATATAAACAGCCTTGGAGTCGCCTATATTCTCGATATTATTAAAACATTTTCACCACAAACTAAATTCTACCAAGCATCCACTTCTGAAATGTTTGGTAAGATCAAAGAGCCGATGCAGAATGAAGAAACTCCATTCTATCCTCGAAGCCCATACGGTGTATCAAAAGTATATGCTCATTGGTTAACTGTAAATTATCGTGAGAGTTACGGGCTATTCGCCACCTCCGGCATACTTTTCAATCATGAAAGTGAATTGCGCGGCCCTCAATTTGTCACAAGAAAAATCACACGTCACGTCGCGAACGTATCAAACGGTAGCACTGAAATATTGGAACTCGGTAATTTGAACGCATCCAGAGATTGGGGGTATGCCAAAGAATATGTAGAAGGCATGTATCTCATGCTACAAGCGGATAAGCCCGATACTTTCGTACTTGCAACCGGCAAAACCACTTCCGTGAGAGACTTTGTTGAAAGCGCATATAAAGTTATTGGCATTGATATCCGATGGGATGGCGCGGCTCTAAAGGAGAAAGGCTACGATAAAAAAAGCGATAAATTGCTCATACAAGTGAACCCTGAGTTTTATCGTCCGGCTGAAGTTGATGTGCTACTCGGGAATGCCTCAAAAGCAAAAAACATACTTGGATGGGAGCCAAAAATTGGAGTCATAGAACTTGCTGACATCATGGTAAAAAATGATATAAACTTACTCAATCGATAAGTGTAGCATGTATTCATGCGTATACGTTCCAAGTATAAAAGCTATTTTCATAGGGAATAATTATCAACTCTCCGATCTAAAAAGTATCTCCTTAACATGCTGTCGAGAGTATATATCAATTTAGGCTTGCTGATAAGATAATCATTGAAAGAAAGAGCATCTCCGGATTTTATCGCTTCAACTTTGTAATCAAAGTAAAGGTTATTCCCTTCCATGGAAATGGTGTAAAAATTATTATCCAACAATACTTTGTTCTGTTTCATTTTGATATTATTGATGTATTCATCTTTACCAATAAGCAAAACGGATAAATCCGTATGGTGCTGAAAAGCTAATTCAAAAACGTGATTTACACTGCTTATGGAAGGATCTCCGAACACTAAGTATATTGATTTATCTTCAACGAATGCCTTATTGACTTTTGCCCACTCAATTGAAGATTGCAGTTCTTTGGACCATAACGGATCTATGCTGATACTATATTCGATTCGAGTGCCAAGTATAAATATAAAAAGCACAAAAACACACACATGCCGGATTTGCGATGGCCATCGTATCATCCACACATAAATAAGGTATGTAATTGGCGGTATGGCAAATATCTCAAATAAATAAAGGCTACGCTCGCTCCAAAACGGATTACCACCAAAGTAAACATTGACCGCGAGCAAATTGCCGGCAAAAAGCGAAAAAACAACAATTGTATTAAATTTACCCTCGGGAGACTTTTTCACTGCATTTTGAAAACAATAAAGACACGTTCCCAAAAAAGCCAATAATAATGTCGCCAGCCCCATACTGTTATGAATCATGGATAATACATCCCAAAGTATGTAAGATGACTCCTTTCCGTTATGTATTTTCAGTACCTCCTGCGAACCGGTGTATAATTTACCCAGAAACGGAAGTAAGATAAGAATAGCCAAACCAAGGATTTTCGCATAAGCTATGGTAACGTACTTTACTTTTCCGAATACAAGAAAGTAAAAAATTGTAATAAAAAGGTATATATAAAAAAAAGGATATAAAAAAACCTGATGATTGTAGACCGCCCCCGCCAAAAAAAGTCCACCCAGAACGGTTAAAAATCCAACATGTTCGTTTTTTTCGATAATGCGCCGTTTCAAGATCATCAGAATGACTAAAAAAAATGTTAAAAAGAAAAAAACGGAAGCCCCGTTCGGAATAAATTCGCCATATAATAAATGATTATATGGTAGAATAAGCCATAACAGTAAAGAGATATTCACCGCCTTTGAATATGGCAAAAGCAATTTAGCAATAAAATAAAGTGGGAAAACCGATAAACTGAGAAGGTACGCTGAGCCAATTTGGAACACCTCAGGATAAGGGAAATGCAAAAGATTTAAGATCGATAAAAAAGCGTGTACGTTAATTGCAGGATAGAAAATATCTCCGCTTTTTATAATGTATTCACGGATCACTTCAAGATGGTTAACCCAATCAACTCCATAACCGAAATACCAAGGATAGTGAATTGCCGGAATCACCATGAGAACGATTACGCCTATCCACGCTAACAATAATAAGCGATAATCGATGATTTTTTCTTTTAAAATAGGTGAATTGATTTTTAAAAGCTCGACATGACGTACCGTATACACAAGGCTTATGATAAAACCCAATACGAGAAAAGCCAATGAAAGAGGATAATAGTTAAAAATAAATTTAGGTAAAATCAAAAGTAAAAAAATCGTCGTAAGACTCAAAGCGAAAGCAAAAAATAAAATAAGATCCCTCTCTAAATTCGGCATTCTTTTATTTAAAAAAATCCAATATCCGGATGTAAGTAAATTCGGCTTAAGGGAAAATTTTGCGGGCTAAAATATTGAGTTTTATGCTAGAGTAAGCTCTTAACCCTTAATATTTTTTGTTATGCAAAAAAAAATGCCCAAAATGCCTCAGTTTTAATACTAAAAAGAACGGTAAAAGAAACCGTAAGCAGTGCTATAAATGCATTGATTGTGGCAGGTGGTGGGGTGGTACAAAAACAAAGAACAAAAAATGGGTGAATTCCGCTTATCGTAAATATGCGTCAGGTCGTCAAACGCTTTACGAATTAGGAAAAGAATTACAAGTTTGCCCGAAAACATTGAGAAAGCACTTTGATAGGCATTATCCAATTACAGGTGAAATTAAGGTCTCTGAAAGACCAGTAAATTTGGTTATGGATGCCACTTTTTTTAAAAGAGGTGACGGAGTAATGGTCTTGCGAGCAAACGGAAAAAACCTGCTATGGAGAGAAGTTGAAACGGAAAAGGCGGATGATTACGAAGAGCTGATTTCAGGTCTACAGTTTGCAGGTACAGTCTTTTCTTCTTTCACCATAGACGGGAAAAGAGGCGTTTTACATATGCTTTTGAGAAAATTCCCCGGTGTCCCCGTTCAGTATTGTCAGTTTCATCAGATGCAGACAATTACTATTTACCTCTCAAAGAAGCCTAAACTAGAAGCAGGGAAGGAATTAAGAAGACTGGCATTAACACTTCCTGAAACCGATCGTAAAACCTTTACGGACGACCTAAACAAGTGGCATGAAAAATGGGAATCTTTCCTTGGTGAAAAAAGCGTTGATCCCCTTACCAGAAGATGGCATTTTACCCATAGGAGACTAAAAAGCGCTTACAGGTCGCTTAAAACCAATTTGCCTTATCTTTTTACATATCTGGATTTCCACGAGCTAAAAATCCCCAATACAACAAACAGCTGTGATGGTTCCTTTGCACACTGGAAAGGCAAGCTGGGGGTTCACAGAGGATTGGCGAAAAAAAGGAAGCAAAAGATGATGCATTATTTACTCGAAAATTCATAACATCAGCCCGCAAAAAATTCCCTTATCCCG
>JAUYJN010000029.1 GCA_030700255.1 Candidatus Peregrinibacteria bacterium
CCGAACTGAAGCCCCGGTGAACGGCGGCCGTAACTATAACGGTCCTAAGGTAGCGAAATTCCTTGTCGGGTAAGTTCCGACCCGCACGAAAGGTGTCACGAGTTGGGCACTGTCTCGAGGGGGGGCTCGGCGAAATTGCAGGACCCGTGAAGATGCGGGTTACCCGCTGCAGGACAAAAAGACCCCGTGGAGCTTTACTGTAGCTTGGCGTTGAAGGCGGGCCAGGGATGCGTAGGATAGGTGGGAGGCTTTGAAGCCCCAATCCCGGTTGGGGTGGAGCCAACCTTGAAATACCACTCTTCCCTAGTCTTCCTCCTAACTCCGCTTATAGCGGAAGACAGCGCCTGGTGGGCAGTTTGACTGGGGCGGTCGCCTCCCAAAAGGTAACGGAGGCGCCCAAAGGTCCCCTCAGGCTGGATGGAAATCAGCCGTCGAGCGCATTGGTATAAGGGGGCTTGACTGCGAGGCCAACAAGCCGAGCAGGGGCGAAAGCCGGGCAAAGTGATCCTACGGTTCCGTGTGGAAGGGCCGTGGCTTAACGGATAAAAGCTACCCCGGGGATAACAGGCTGATCTCCCCCAAGCGTTCACAGCGACGGGGAGGTTTGGCACCTCGATGTCGGCTCGTCGCATCCTGGGGCTGAAGTAGGTCCCAAGGGTTGGGCTGTTCGCCCATTAAAGCGGCACGCGAGCTGGGTTCAGAACGTCGTGAGACAGTTCGGCCTTTATCTTCCACGATCGAAGGAAATTTGAGGGAATCTGTTCCTAGTACGAGAGGACCGGAATGGACGAACCTCTGGTGTATCTGTTGTCGCGTCAGCGGCATCGCAGAGTAGCTATGTTCGGAAGGGATAACCGCTGAAAGCATCTAAGCGGGAAGCCCATCCCAAGAAAGATTTCCCTATAGTCTCCCGGTAGATTACCGGGTTGATAGGCCAAAGGTGTAAGCACAGCGATGTGTTCAGCCGATTGGTACTAATAGACAATTGAACTTATTATGCAACGCGCCGTAAGGCTTGCGTTGTAAATAAAAGATGTGCGTAAGCACACCTTAAAGTGAGCATTCTTTCACTGGTTATTACTGGAAAAAACAACATGTGCCATATATATATCGTAGATATGTATATACAAAAACAATTAGGCGAAACACCTGTTAAAGGTTTTCGTCTTGGTGACTTTAGCGAAGGGGGTACACCTGTTCCCATTCCGAACACAGAAGTTAAGCTTTTCAACGCCGATGGTAGTGTGATCTAATCATGCAAGAGTAGGTAGTCGCCAAGACAAAGATCTTTAGCACATACGCTCTCAACGAGAGTGTGTTTTCTGTGATCGACTATAAAATATTTATGATATATCGTCTCCTAAATTCATATCCTGGAGACTATCTATTTTTTCTTGTCTGCTAATTCCCGGATTGTATACTTTATAGAACAACTCGATGAGTTCATGAGTAGTCAGTTCATCGACTTTGAGCCCACATTGCTCAAGTCCGGTCTTTACAACGTTAACACGTTGACTGAGGCCTTTTTTGAGTTGTTCGAACTCACTGTGACGTCTTTTTATTTCAATTACGTTATCTTTTGTTTTCATAAAACTCAGGAATTCCCGTAGAACTCCTTTTTTTTCGGCTCTAGATGGGTCGTATGGTACGATTACATAAAATTCTTTTTCCATAATGTCTGCATACTCAACAAGTTTTTGAATATATTCGGCATATTCGTAGGTTTGTTTTTTTAGAAGAGAATTTTGTTGCTTCTCACCGAGTCCACGGATTTTCTCTATATACTCGTCTATCTCAAGCTTTTTTGAGCGCACTAGCACCTGAATCGGGAACTCTAGTGAATTCAAGAAACCTTGGTATGAATAAACTATTGAATTCTGCTCAGCTTCAGATTTTAAATTAAAATTAATACTGGATGTTTTTAAAATAGTTCGTATTCCTCCATTTTTGAGTACGAGTGTGTTGTCTCTAATCTCCGCTATCTCCATATGCTGTTGAGTAGACATCGCACTAGAGTTCTTGATGTTTTTGACTGTATCTTTTGTATTTGCCATATATTTAATTATTTTTATATAAACTAGTTTCGCCCACTAAGGACTTGAGTTCTGGTATCTCGTGAATCCAAAATAGACGTTAATTCATCAAGATCATTTAATCTAGTTTGGTCATGGCTATGCTTTTTATTAGCTTTTTTTGCAACTTTACTAGGTTTTGCCTTCATGTTTGTAAATGCTGATATATATATGTCGCCTTGGCCTTTTACCCACATACGTTTGCGTGGCTTAAGCCAAAATTCTGCAAGTAGGAAAGTATACTTAACAAAGCTCACTCCAAGCGGCCGCACGAATGCGAATGCCAATGTTATCAAGGAAACAATTGCAACAGGTGGCAGCCAAATTTTCCAGAAATATACTGAAGCAAGTTGTAGATAAATCAAGTATGCAATACCTCCACCAACTCCAAGTACAATCAGTTGTCTGAAAGTAAGTGGCCCAACGATTTTGTCTTCGATCTGTACGTTTTGTGGGATTTTGAATTGCATAGAAGAGAAATTCCTTATTTATATCATATGATTATATCAAAAAAACAAATATAAAGCGAGATTAAACTTTTAAGATGTATTAATTATTTTATCATCTTGAAAAAACATTCTTTTTTGGTATCTTTATGTGCGCTTCTGTTAATATATAAACGAAGTTATTTTTAAAAATGAGAGAACATACAGATAAAATCAGGAATTTCTGCATAATTGCACACATTGATCATGGTAAGTCGACACTTGCAGATAGATTTTTGGAGATCACGCATACGGTTGAAAAACGTGATATGAAGCATGGGCAGCACCTCGATACTATGGAGCTTGAGCAGGAGCGTGGGATCACGATTAAACTTCAGCCTGTTAGGATGCAATGGAAATATTCCGGAGATCAACCTAAATTCGCAGGAGATTATACTTTGAATCTTATCGATACTCCCGGGCATGTGGATTTCTCGTATGAAGTATCTAGGAGCCTCGCTGCTTGTGAGGGAGCTGTATTGGTTGTGGATGCAACTCAGGGGATCGAGGCTCAGACTCTTGCAAATTGTTACATGGCCATAGATCATAATTTGGAAATTATATCTGTATTGAACAAAATAGATCTTCCATCTGCAGATATAGAGGGTAGGGCACGTGAAATTGAAAATGTAATTGGATCAGATGCAGCTGAAATCATTGCTGTTTCAGCAAAAGAAGGTACAAATGTAGAGCGGATTTTGAATCGTATAATAGAAAAACTTCCAGCTCCAAAATTACTGCATGAGCAGGGTGAGACAAAGGCTCTGATATTTGATTCTATTTATGATTCGTACAAGGGAGTTGTTGTTTATGTAAGGGTTATGGAAGGTAGTATAAAAAAAGGTGATACTTTGAAATTTTTGAATACGAAAAAAGATATGACTGCGCTTGAGGTCGGATATTTTAGGCCACAATATGAGCCGGCGGCTGAATTGCAGGAGGGGGAGATAGGATACGTTGTGACGGGGCTGAAGAGTGTAGGGGAGGCTCGTGTCGGAGACACGATGCACAAGCTCTCTTCAGAGGCAAAAAAGGCCAAAGGAGACTCATATGTACCAATCCCACTGCCTGGATACAAGAAGGTTACTCCGTTTGTTTATGCTGGGATTTTTTGTACGGAAGGAGATGATTTCCCATTACTTAGAACCGCTTTAAATAAATTAAGTTTAAATGATTCTGCTATACAATTTGAGCCGGAGCAATCAGGTGCGCTTGGATACGGTTTTAGATGTGGTTTTCTTGGGCTTTTGCATCTTGAGATCGTACAAGAGAGGCTTGAAAGAGAATACGATATGGACATAATTGTCACTGCTCCATCTGTGTCATATGAGGTCAAAGAAGTAGGCGGAAATGAAAAGGTTATTGCAAACCCTGCAGCATTACCGGAAACATATGAAGAAATACGTGAGCCATGGGTGAAAGTTGAAATTGTAACCACAAAAGAATATGTCGGAGCAATTTTAAAATTATTACAGGATAAACGTGGGATTTCAAAAAACTTGAGTTATATGGATGAAAACCGTGTACTTATAACTTATGAAGTACCACTGGCATCTATAGTAATGGATTTTTATGACAAGTTAAAAAGTGCATCTTCCGGTTATGCATCTATGAATTACGAGATAATAGGCTACCGTCCAGGTAATTTAGTTAAATTAGATATTCTTCTTGCAGGGGACAAGGTGGATGCACTTTCTATTATTATTCATAAAGATGAGGCTCATCACTTTGGGATGAAACTATGTAAGGCTTTGAAAGAATTAATCCCGCGCGCCCAATTCGTCATCGCAATTCAGGCCGCAATAGGATCCAATATAATCGCTCGTGAAAGTATTTCTGCTATGAGAAAAGATGTCACAGCCAAGTTATATGGTGGTGACGTGAGTCGTAAGAGAAAACTTTTGGAAAAACAGAAAAAGGGTAAGAAACGCATGAGGTCATTTGGTAAGGTACAGATCCCACAAAACGCATTCTTGGCAGTACTGAAACAAGATGATAACTAGCATAAGGAATTGATTACTCTCCTTCGTACTGTTTTCTTAATTCCTCATATCTTTCGAGGTAGTTGAATGCATCATCCTTTAGGATTTCTTCAGCGTTTGGTATAGCGGTTTCATCCGTGACATCGACTGATTCATCAGTATTCTCCAATGATTTTTCATACTTAGTATTGGCATCTTTTTGCTCGGAAGATTTTTTATCCCATTCATACTGCGTAGCTTCTCCATATTTGTCTTTGAGCTCTTGCTCATATAGAAGTTTGAGTTTATCCTCAGGTATGTATTTTATAGGCAGTGCACCAAGTGGTAGATAGTCGAGCGGATCTACCCTAACTCCAAATCGATGTACTTCAAAATGCAGATGAGGTCCCGTAGTTCTAAATCCGGACCCTGTAGTTCCGATAGTTCCACCGGTAAGTCCGATGATATCCCCTTTTCTAACAAATTGCCCCTCACTCACTATTATCTTAGAAAGATGTCCATATAGCGTTTGAAGGCCATTCCTGTGGGTTACGATCACATAATGGTAATCCAGGTCATCCGACCCTTTGCCCTTCACTGTGAAGACAACCCCATCCGCCGGTGCAAATATAGGTGAACCTTGTGGTGCGCGGATATCGACGGCATTGTGATTTACACCGAAATGTGCTTTGTATGATTCATCAGAGAAATATGCGGTCAGCCCTCGGTAAGGAGAGATTGGCCAGTTTATTTGAGTTGATCCATCGCCCAAATTCAATGTAAATGCTTTTTCTTTTAGGTTAAGTAGGTCATCTCGCATTTGTACAGCTTCGGCAATTTCTTCTTCATTCCCTGCTGATCTTATTTTTGCGAGGGCTGAGTCAAAAGCATGTATATTTAATGTAAGCATACTGATCTCAGTTGCTATTTGTTCTTCTTCTGCACGCTCTTTGGCAGCTAGCTTCTCATATACCTGTTGTTTACCCTGTGTTTCTACGATTAAGCGTTTTTTCCCATCTTTTAGAGCCTCCATATTTGTTTGCTCATCTCGAAGTTCCTGACTTAGAAGCTTTAAAGTCCGTCTATTTATAGCCAAATTGTCTTTTTGAATTTCCAAAGCTTCTTCCAGAGCTATCAATCTTTCAAAAATCAGAGCACCTTGTTGTTGGAAAAGCTGAAGGAATTTGATTTCACTTATGTTTTCAGAGAAAGTATTATCATCGAGCAGAAGTTTGAAAAGGTTAAATTCACGACCTCGATTATCGTAAAAAGTTGAATCCTGGAAATATAAAAAATTCAAATATGCAGATAAAATCTCTGCCTGCTCTTCAATCTGTAAGTTCTTGATATCGATCTGCTCATATATATCACCTATCTCAAGTTCTTTTACACCAATTTGTTTTGTAATGTTCACGATTTTATCTTCTTTTCTAGCGATTTGATCATCAATATTTGTAATTTGTTCTTCCAGAGAAGTGACGCGCTCTTCACTTTCAGCTATTTCAAAATGGAATTCAGTAATTGTGTTTTGTACATCACTAAGTTCATTTACCGAATGTCTAAGTCGTTTTTTCAGACTTTTTAACAAATCTTCCTGATCTTGAATCAGCGCAGTTTTACTTTGCTCGTAAGTATCAGAACTGTCAGTCGCAGTATCGCCAGCCTTTGCATTAATATCCTCATCTGCAGCGATAACCACAGCCGCACCATCAGCGCTTTCAGCCGCAAGACTGATGCTACTAGAGTTAATAATTAGCACTAATAATATGAAAAATACAAAGATTTTATATTTACTAGCTTTGAATAATGTATGTTTGAGAACACTCATTTATAGATTTGAAAAGTCAAAATGATAAGAATCTATTAGCTAAATCATAGCACAAATGATTGTGGAAAAATAGATTGATTAAAGGATATAGTTCCAAAATTGACGATTATACCGCTATGCAATGTTTTATGTTCCGACATGTAGCACAGGTTAAAAGTAAGTTAACGCTCACCACGTAATATTTGGATTTTAATGCAAGTTGAAGTTGTGGTTTTTGGCTTGTGGCAATGGCTTTTCGCAGCTTTTGACTGGTGATTTCGGTTAGAATTTGTTATTATTTTCTCTCAAGGCAAAAGGTATAACTTCTTTCGCCAAAAAAGAATGCGAAGCATAACAATCAACTATTTTTTAATCAAAACTACATGAAAAATTTAACGAAACTTTCCGATAAAGGCTTACTCGCACGCTGCAAAGAGTATGGTGAACAGGCCATACGTTTTCGACGCAAGTTTATCGGACTTTTGCCTGAGGTGAAAAAACGTAAACTTTTCGAAAAGAAAAAATGCAAATCCATATACGAATTCGCAGCAAAATACGGAGGAATAAGCCGCGAACATGTCGATAGAGTTGTGAATTTGAGTGATCGTTTTGCTGAGAAACCTCTCCTGCATAGTTTGCTGGTTAACGGCGAAATAAGTTCAAATAAATTAGCGAGAATAGCTTCTATAGTGGACATGATCGATGAAACTGATTTAGTAGAAGCTGTTAAAAAACTTGCTTGTAGAACAGTTGAAACATATGTTCGAGATGTGAAACGGGAATTTGGGGTAAAAGATTGGTGCATAGGTGAGAGAAATAATTGCCTTGCAGTTGGAGAAGAAAATCTTTTGAACTTTGGTGATAACATATCAACTGATATTTTCGGAATAAATTCTTCTCCTGCCAACTTAGGTGGCGAGGTAAACTTTAATTCCGATGAAAAAAGTTCAAAGATAAAAATCGAAAATGGCTCTCTTGAGCCGCTAAACGACCCTAAATCTGTGCACGTGCACAGGCCTTGCGTAGAGGATAATACGGCAATAAGTCAAATCGAGATAGGATCTAAGGTGGGTGAGTATCATGAAAAAGAGGCATTGCCTCTCAAAAAACTCCAATTAAAACTTTCGCAGGAAACGCTTGAAAATCTGCTTGAGTTGCAGGAGAGAGGCGTAAGCGTCGATAAACTATTTAGAGAATTTTTACAAAAACGCGAAGAGAATCTAACTGAAAACAAAGTAAAAGTTGCAGCAAAGGAGGTGGCAAAAGAGGAGAAACGAAGGGTTGAGGGCAAGAAGGCTAATCGACGATTGTCTGTAGGTGTGAAAAAAGTGTTAAAAGATGAATTTGGAGATCGGTGTTCGGTCAGCGGTTGCCTGAGGGAGTCAGTGCATATTCATCACAAAGTGCCGTTTTCGATCTCTGGAAGCAACGATCCTCGTTTGCTCGCTCCACTGTGTCGAGAGCACCATGATATAGTGCATTCAATTAACGTGAAATATTTGGAGAAGAAAATGCGTTAAAATACCTAAATGTAAAACTGAAATTATAAAAAAAGAAGACATGTTGTAGGTGTAGTGAAAATATTGAATATGATTTTCAAAAAAAACATTGTCAAATAGGTTAAAGTACATTAAAATCCTCCCGCCTTAGTAAAAAAGGTGCGCTTGAAGAGCGCGTTAATTAATACAAAATTATGGCACATAAGAAGGCCGCAGGGTCAACCAAGAACGGTCGCGATTCCCGCGCGAAACGCCTAGGTGTTAAAGTCGGTGGAGGAGAAACTATCCGTGCAGGAGGTATAATCATTCGTCAAAGGGGAACTAAAGTTTTCCCTGGAGAAAATGTAGGTATGGGTAATGATTACACACTTTTCGCAAAAATAGATGGAGTTGTGAAATTCACAGAGAAACGTATGGAGAAATTTGATGGGAATAGTTACAGAAGTAAGATTGCAAACGTAGAGCTGAAGGCTTAATTATACATCGTATTGTTTTTTCAAGAATGTCGTCTTTCTGAGGCGACATTTTCTGTTATAATTTGAATTGTGAATTATTTCTTCAAGTAAATTAAATGTCAGATTTAGAATCATTTGGTGGACTCGATGGTGGCGAGGGGTTGGACCCGGCCGCGCTGGAGCGTTTTAACGAGCAGATGCGAGAAAACGCGGCCCACATAGCCGCATTACAAAAGGCGCAAGCAGCTCAAATGCAGCAAGAAGACAAACTTGTGAAGATTATTTTAAAATTCATACAGACCAGTCAAAAGACTGAGCTTGTGGTATTGGTTACACAATTACTTGAGCAGAACGTCCCTGCCGGATTTATTTTGAGTTTGATAGTTCTGGGAAATGAAGATATTCAAGAAGCCGCTGGAATCAAGCTGTCTCTCCCAGAGGAGGATATGCTCCGGTTGCAGGCCTCTGAAAATGCCAAACATGGCCAATCTCAAAACGCTGACAGTGCGGAGTCATCAAATCAACTTATAATATTCGACTCAGATGTTTCAGTGCTTCCGCTCAAAGTCAGGATTGGTATAGATCTTTGGTCAAAAAACATCCTCGCTGCAGGCCTCGGTAATCCAAACAAGGTGCTCGACAGTGTTTATATGCCAGGTATGCGCATGAAAGCCGCTGCTACATTATCTAATAACATATCAAATGATGAATCCATTTCAGATGATACGTTGATCAAACAAGTTGTAGTAAGCACTGCATTGTTCGTGGTAAAGGAATTTATGTATACAAACAAAGTAGAGGGGCAAAGCGCTCGTATATATCATTTCTGCTTTTTCCTTCTCAAAGGAATTCTCCGCAAAATCGAAGAATCCATCCAAGTGACAGAGCTCCGCGCAGCGGAGAAAGATAGGAAATATGAGGAGTAGGGAGGGGCTTAAAAGGACGATATGGAGCCTCCGTTTAATTACCAATATTACATTGTATGACATTGTAATACTGTGGAAAAATGAATACATCACCAATGTACTATAAATTTGCAGGTAATGAAGCTTTATTTATTGACATAGAATACTAAAAATAATATACTATTTCTGTAAATGTACATTTTAGTCTATTATTGGAAATGAACTACGAATTATTTTTAAAGGCATTTAGGTCAAAATACAGTGGTATTCAAGATACATTGTTACTGTTTCAGTACTTGAGGGAAGAGTTACAGTTTTTAATTTTACAGATTCTTTATACCAAAACGACATACCCTGTTTATTTTATGGGTGGGACTTTGCTTAGGTTGTCATATAAAATGAATCGTTTTTCTGAAGATATCGATCTCTCATTAGACAAACCTGATAAAGGTTTTAAGTCTGAACAATTTTACGAAGATCTAGTCTCTGCATTCTCGAAAAAAGTAACTGGATTTAGTATGAACGGTAAATTAAATGTGAATGGAAATGTGGTGAAAATTATGCTCTCTTTCGGTAATATTTTATTTGATCTTGGTATTTCACCTCTACAATCACAAACGATTAAAATCAAAATCGAGCTTGATACGAATCCACCTGCATATGCAACATATGAAAGAAGGAGCTATGCTGGCTTAATGGGCGATTACATGGTTGGTACTTATGATATCTCAACTACATTTGCAGGTAAATTGTCAGCGATTTTATTAAGAGGATATCAGAAAGGTCGTGATTATTATGATCTTCGATGGTATTTGGAGCGTCATCCAAAGATTGATTTAAATCTGAATTATTTGAATTCAAATTGTGGGCAACAAGGAATCGTACCATTTTTGAATAAACAAGAGGTATATGATGCCGTAAGTAAGCGGGTCAAGAGCCTTGACATTGAGCTGATGCGCAAAGACCTCGAGAGATTTATTATTATGGACAGTGATTCATTTAAGGAGTGGCTTATGCGATATATTCCAGACACTCTAAACATTTTAGAAATTTACAAATCATCAGATGAAAGCTGAAGAACTCAATACATTTTATAATAAAATATTCGGTATTAAAGAGTTGCAGAATTACTTCACTGAGTCTGCGGCATCTATTAGGACTCAGGTATCACGTCTGCAAAAAAGTAAGAAGTTAATCCGTTTAAAAAGAGATTGTTATACATTTCCTGAGTTTCACCCAAATACTTTGGTAATTGGTAATAAAATGGTTTCGCCCTCGTATCATAGTCTTGAGTCTGTCTTGTCCATGAATGGAATTATCCCTGAAAGTGTAACAGCTCATACATTGGTGACTTCAAAAAAAACACAAGAATACAAAAATGATTTTGGTACTTTTAGTTATCGGCATCTGCCGCCAAGATTGTTTTTCGGCGTTGAACAAGGGAGTAGTGGAGAATGGGTTGCGGAAAAAGAGAAAGCTTTATTGGATTATCTTTACCTTAATTCAAGCAAATTCAAGCCTGAAAATACATGTTGGCAGGCCGAACGATTTGATGAATTGGACACTCTGGATTTTGAACTTATGGAGAGCTGGGCGAAGAAATATGGTATGCGAAAACTCGAAAATCTTGTGGAAAGCTTGCGTACATACCTCAATTCCGATGAGTATCAAGCTCATCGTTAATATCCAAATCGAACAAAGGCAGCTGAATGATAAAGTTGCACCGAAGTTTTTTTTTGCTAAAATACTTTTGATTTAAATTTTAAAAAATTTCAAAATGGCATACGTAATTGTAGATGGGAAGAAGGTAGATATAAAGAAAGGTCAGAATTTTATGGATATAGAGGAGGAAGCTGGAATTCCTTTTGCTTGTAGAGCTGGGGTTTGCCAAACCTGTGCGGTTACAGTAAAAAAAGGCGAAGAATTTTTACCTGCTTTGAATGACAACGAGGAAATGATGGGCGCTGAGGGAAATCACAGGCTTGGTTGCCAATTAAGCTGCGAAAGCGACGACCCAAATGCGCAGATCGAGGTTGAGATAGGGTGGATTTAATTCATTTATGAACCGTTCGACCACCTGCCCCCTCTGCCCAATCCTATTTGTTTCGCAACTTTCAACTCACGCAGACGTAGCAGTACCTTTTTGACGGTATTTCTGTTGATGCGCGTTTTTTCAACGATTTCTTTCACTGAAACGGGATGCGAGCTTGATTTAAGTAATTCAAATACAATTGTCTGATTGCCGGAAAGTTCGTTTTCAATATCTTTTCTCTGAAGGACAGCTTTTGCCCTTACGGTTTGTTCGATTAACGTATCAAGAAAGAATCCAATCCAAGGTTCTATATTATGCTCTCTATTTTCACGTTTTTTTTGACTTTCTCGGAGTGAGATGTAGTAGGCGATTTTTCTTTCCTCAATTATTTTTTCCAATGATATGTATTGGATATATGAATACCCGTTTTGGAGAAGTAACAGGTTTGTCAGCGCCCTTGAAAGCCTACCGTTTCCGTCTTGAAAAGGATGAATTGCCAAAAACTCGCATACGAAATTTCCTATTATAATCAGAGGATGGAATTCTCCGCTTTTGAGATTTTGAATAGTAAAATCGGTCAGTTCGCTCATCTCCTTTGGAATGAGGTATGGAGGAGTTGGATTAAAAATTACAGTCTCATTGCCCATAGAATCTCGCGCGATGACCGCATTTGAACCGACTTTGTACTTCCCTCTATGATGGGAATCTTTTTCGGAATACTTGAGCAATATCTTATGAAGATGTTTTATCTCATTTTCGTTCCATTTGATCGCAGAATGATGGTCAAAAATCAACTTTGTCAGTTCGGCGTAACCGGCCACTTCGCATTGACTTCTGTCGTGTAATTTTTGAATTTTTAGACCGGATAACAACTTTTTTACATCGGTATCCGAAAGATCAGCGCCCTCTATGCGAGTTGACGCTCCACTCGATGTGATAAGAGTGGATTTTTTCAAGCGATGTAAAATTTGAGGGCTTATATTCAGATGACCTTTCCAAAAGCCTTTAAATTCATCAAGACAGCGAATTTTCAATTGGAACTCGCTCATTCGTTTTTTTGAGAATAGTAATTTTTTGCACAAATTGTCCATTGGAACGGATAATCTCTAACTTTATCCAATTATATCCAATAACTTATTTCAAGGCAAGTGAAACATGTCCAACGATGATGCAAGCGGGCAAAAGGCATTGGTTAAGTCATATATAAGTAATATACTATGTATGATTTGTTCATATATAATATATTTTTTATGGAAAACACAAGTTTGATAGAAAATGCAAAAGTTAAAAACGTCCGGCCCATATCGGAATTACAAGAAAATCTTGATTTGATACGGCGTATTAAAGAAGGGAAAGAAGAGTTGTTTTCAGGTGATTTGTACGAGTTAGCTGAGTTGCAGGAACTTACAAACATGGCCTCTACGAACAGAGATGAAGATGTTTTAATTGCCGAGGAGGGTATGGAGGACTATTTAAACTTGGTTGACAATGCCGCTTAATACGTAACTTTCGATAAACTCGTATTTCGCCTTGAGGACTTTGGATTTGGCTGTTTTTTGTAGGAATAATTTTCGGTTCGTAAAATACATCGCGAAACTTTCCGCGAAATCTTCGTGCTCGTTAGTGGTTGAATACTCTGTGAGGTAGTTTGGGGCTCCGCCCATACCATATTTCGGCACGCTTTTTGCAAAGGGATTGTTCTCGGAAATCAGAAAATAATGCACATGTCCGAGTTCATGGAAAAACGTGCGGGTAAATCGTGGCTGTGTCAGCTCGCAATTGAGCTTGATAGCATTTGCCGAAGCGACTCCATGCAGATTTGGATTTGACGTAAGCTCTATCGAAAGATTATCGGGCAAAAGTTTAGGATTTGTATTCATCAAGCTGATGGCCAGCTTGTTTTTGCATTCGCTGTCGGCGGAAACGGCATAAATCTTGAGTTCGCCCGCGGTTTGCAGGTGTACGTTTGGGATTTCTCTTGAAACTGTTTGACTTTGCTCTTGGGCACCGGCTACCTGAGTCAGGGCAAAGCTTTTTTGCGACAAAGTGTCTTTTAACATTGTTATCACAACCAATGCCGATAGGATGCCAAGTGTTTTTTTGAACATAGATTCAAACGTAACGATTTAAGCCTGTATTCAAGCGTATTATTGACGAAATGTCAAATCCCATACTTTGCAAAAGCCACCTCAAAGCCTAAACTTTTCCTAAAAAAACTCTAAAAAGTTTGACTTGGGTTTGCGATAGTACTAAGGTCTATCCTTGTTAATCAAATAGCCATGAAAACTTTACGAATGATTCCGGCACTGACGGCATCGGCAGGGCTGGCGCTGGCAAGCTGGCAATGCTCTGACACTCCATTACCAAAAAAGGTTGAAGACGGGATTGAGGATGTGCGGGGAGGGGTTGGGGAAGTCGTGGAACCTAGTACTACCCTACAAGCCGAAGGGAATGGAGTCATTCCGGGTGGATTGGAATTAGAGCATCACATCTCTGCATCGGCATTACTAAAAGACAGTCCGGAAGTTGAGATGGCTTACTCGCGAATCGATGATCAGTTGATCGGAACGTCTCTTTATTTTGATAGAGACAGAGATAAAAGGAAGATGGTTCAAGGTTCCATGTTTGAATTGGAAAAGGCGTACGATAACGATAGATTTGTTTATAAAAAGGATCCTACCTGGCAGATGCTTGATTTATTGGAAAGGACTGGGAGTTGGGGGACGGATTTCGGCGATAATGACCCGATAGTTGGACAACATTTCGGGAACGAGCATATAAAGCGACTTTTTGATGAGTATATTATGAAACGCGTGAACGAGAGATTTTTCAATATGTTGGATAAAGATTACAAAATAACTTATTTTGATGCCAAATGGCTCGTTACGATAGCGAAACTGTGGAATGAAAACTCATCTCCGAATGGAAAGGAGCTGGAGCTCTATGCCCTCCTTGAAAAACTTGAAAAAGAAACAGGATGGAAAGATGAGGATCCTAGGATAGATATTTTTTTGCGAGATAAGAAGTCAGATATCGAAAATTTCAAAGAGAAAGTTCGTTCTTTATAGCAATAAAACTGAGAGGAGCTTCGGCAAAAGTCCAATTTGCTTTTGCGCTTCTACTACGGTTTACCATTGTAACCAAATCATTATGAAAATACCGAGTTTAAGTGCACTGGCATTATCGATGTCATTGGC
The DNA here is from genome assembly GCA_030700255.1 of Candidatus Peregrinibacteria bacterium. Classification (NCBI taxonomy): domain Bacteria; phylum Candidatus Peregrinibacteriota; species Candidatus Peregrinibacteria bacterium. Next base: position 14,414 of record JAUYJN010000029.1, read on the forward strand.
CCTACCAGCTTGCGCTAAAAAAGAGCCCGAACGGGAAGTACCTGAAGAAGTTGTCACCGAGATATCGGAAACAAGGGAAAGATTGGCTGTTGTCGACGATGGTAAATACACAGCAGCTCTTCAAAAGCTTAAAGCCGCAGATATATTTGTCTATGATGAATTTGTCGTTGCTCTTACGCAAGAGAAAGGTAGAAATGATCAATATATTGAAGCCCTTCTGAAATTAAATCGAGCGGATATTTTTATTGATGTGGATTTTGTAAATGCGCTTACCCTAGAGAAAGGTACGAGTCCCCAATATATAGATAAACTTTTACAATTACATAGAAGCGATATATTTATAAACGCAGAGTTTGTAGCCGCTTACAGTATGGAAAAAAGTGAGGGTTAATCTTTAGAAACAATGCGAAATCGTATGTCACGAATAGAACAATAATAATTTCATTATGGATAGAGCTGATAAGCAGATACCATCAAATTTCCCAAGAACTTGATACGAGAGAACAAATTAAACCCGGTGCGGAGCTTTATGGACGCGTACATTCTTTTATGCTGCGTTGGAATAATGTATATGGAAGTGATGCTCATCTTCATATCGATACTGTCGAGCAGGCTCGCGATGTCATAAATCTTTTCGCGGGCAAAACGCCGGAAAGGCGTCCGCATGACGAGATAGAAGATGAAAGAGAGAGGATTTTATGAATCCCAAGGTCGCTGATATTCATAAGGCTACTTGCGCCATAGAGTACGAAATCTAATCCCCAGAGATTTGCGCAGTATTTATTGTTTTTCAGGCTCACGAGGTGTACGTTCATCATTTGCTTTATCAGTTGTAGATGCTTCAAATTGATCGGAATCATCACTTACATCTTCATTTAAGGCACCTTCCAATTCATCTTGATCGATACCATGATTTTCGATCATACCACGGACAGTCGAAGGTATAGCCAAAATACCTTTTACCCCACCTCTTACTCCATTTGCGACAGCTTTGAGTGTTCCTTTAGCGAGTTTGAAACCAAAATCAACTCCGGCTGCAACTCGAGGTCCGGTAGTGAGAAAACGTTTCATATATGTGGTTTCAGCCCATTTCTTGCGTCTGAAATATCCAATTGTCATAAGTGGAAGTAGTATATAAAATCTAAATTTTTCCGACCAGCTATCTAAGAGTTCCTCACCTCTATCATGTCGTGTAGTCATGCCTAGATCTGGGTCAAGTTGTGGGTCAAACCAAAGGTCGGCGGCCTCTAGTGGGGCGAAAACTTTCATTAAAAATCCATTGCCAACAGTTCCTGCGCCACCGAATATGAGAGTTCCTTTTGTAGAAAAAATATTTGCAGCAGCCCAAAAGCGACTTAGTTCTTCACCAGTATTAAATGCAGTAACCGCAGTCGCTTCAGTCGAGTCAACCATATTTAAGCCATTTTTCGCTTCCATCATTGCGGTGTAATCGATATAGCCTTTACCAAGTTCAAGTGGGAAGCCTACCCATGGTGATACATGTCTTGTAGAGTATGCTGCAACTTCATCTAGCGATGCATATTTATCACTCGTAGGTGTGGCTTTGAATTTCCCCCCAAGATTAGAAACGACCCATGTTTCAACTGCACCACGTATACTATCAGGATCTTTGCCCCAAGTTGCCTCTGCGATAGTTTTTCCATTTGGGCGCTTTTCAATAGATTCACGATTAGTTTGATACTCAAGAACCATTGTCTTAATAGTATCCGGATTTAGTTCAAGTAGTTCGAGCGTTAATGCTATATCTAGATTTTTTGCAGGGTCAAAATTACCCCACTCAATACCAGCTTCATAGGCTAATTTTGTATCACTACCATCAGGCAACCATGCGGTAGCTGCGTTGCGAGTCATTAAAGCTCTATTCCCTAAAATTTGCGTATTAAAATATGAAGCAGCCTCTTCAGGTGTCATATCAATCATTTTACTAAAAAATACTCCTAAACTATCAGGCTCTTGCTCGCAAAGATTGTATAAAACTTCTTTATATGGACGTATGTGAAGCATTTGCTTCATAAAAGCATTTCTAGTAGATTCACCTAAACCAGCTAGACCTTTTTCATTCCAATTCACAAGGATTTTTGAAAGTTCTTGCATCGTATCTCCATATAACTCAACTGCGCCACTACTGGCACTGCCGATGCCTTCAAAAATTCGTCCTATAAGTGGGGTGGGGTTTGCATCTTCCAATTCAGACGTTGTCATATTACCATCGTCATGAAATTTCTGCATTAACTCAAATAATTGTTTTCTAGGGTCTGTTTCGAGGGTGCCAAGTCTAAGGCCATCCAAATGTAAATCTTTAGCGGCTTTTTGATGATTTTTCTGAGCAAAGCCAAAATCAATATTTCGTATGCCTTGTTCAAGGTATTCTAGGGCTTTTACATACTTATTATACGCCTCTTTGTTTTCTGACGAGGAGTCGCTTGACACATATCCGTCACGAACACGTATCACCATGTCAGCTAAAAGCTGTGAAAGTAGACCGGCATCCGACTCCATTACACTACCAGGCTTTTCAAATTCACTCATATCCCATTCTGGAGTATCTGGACCTAAAATCCACGTTGCATGACTTACGTCATAAAACCTCTCAAGCGCAGCTATTTGTTGGGCTGAATTAGGGGAATGGGCAATAGTCGCAATTAAATAAGCAGATAAAGCCTGTAATGCTTCTTTTGTAACGCCAGGATTTTTAATATCGCTTCTAAATTTACCATTTCTAAATAAGTTTTCTATGTAAATTTCCGCCCAAATTTGTAATAACTCTTCTTCTTTTGGAGTTATGACACCATCATCAGTTTTTAAGGCTTCTAAGCATGATCCTATTTTCTCAAATTCATCAAATGGACTAATGGAAAAAGCCTTTTCACCAATAGTTCTACGGATATCTTCTGTCACAGGTCCGGTTACATGATTATGTACGCCATCCGGATCTGTCAAACCACATTCACCTTTCATTCTAGCATCTGTATCAGAATATTCTTTGTCAGACATACCCCATACTGTTGCCCCAAGGCCAAGCATACCAGCTGCTAATAATGCTAATTTGCCACCGGATTGTGTAAGTTTCTTTGCCATAAATCCTATTTTATCGAGTACCTCATATTAACTAAAAAAGACAAACTGTCAAGTCCTGATGAAGCAGCTACGGGTAACTCGCCTTGAGAAATGGACGCTTATAATACAATTGTTCGAAGTGCCAGTCAAGGCTAAATGAATGAAGGTTAACTAAAAATATAGTAAAATTAACAGATTTATTAATCTGTTGAAAATATGAGTGAGACAATAGGAGAAGCAATAGGGGATTTCAAAGGCGCAAAAGATCGGGGTATATTCGGTGGGCTTTCATCTGTCTTAACTGTTTTGACACCAGATCATTGGAAGGGTGCTGCTAGTGGTGTAGCTGATGTCGCTTATAGAACTCCAAAAGCATTGGCATACAGTGGAGCGTATAAATCGATGAAAGATGAATTTTTCGCACCGGGGCCCAATTATAATGGTGTAATAGATGCAACTAGAGCGGAATTAGCTAATTTCCTCCCGGAAACATGGGGTGATGTGAAGTCGATTTTTGATACTGAGATTGTGAAAGATATTTTGAAGCCTTTTACTTACGGTGCAGGGCATGCATATTACAAAGTTTTACTTCCATTACTTTCTACATTGAGGCATCCAGTACAGCTTACAGGGTACATTAGTGTCGTTGGAGGCCTTATCGGTATGATCCCAGCAATTGCTACTGGGACACTTTCAATGGTGACACATTTGATACCTGATTTAATCAGCTTCCCACTTCATGCATTTGGGTCAATAAACAAAACTATTTCAGGGATATTAAGGCGTGGATTTGCAATTGCAGAAAGCGTCGGGGCAAATATACCTATTTTTGGTAAGTTGAACAAAGCTACTACTGGTACATTTAGGCGCTTTTTTGCCGCTGCGGAAGCTATGAGTGAACAAGTGCTAGTTGGAAGTGACTTGGCGGAACGCGGTTTAAATAAAATGTTTGTACCAAGAGGATGGAGGGAGGGTAAGAGATCGGAACATCCATATATTGCCAAATGGGGTCAAGGTATAGGTGGCGCATTGGCAACAAGTTAAACATATATAATATAACTATGTCGAATGGGAAATGAGTTCACACCAAGTTGGAGAGATGCAAGGTCAATCGGAGAGGCTTTCGTAGGTTCGGGTGTGGATTTCATGAAAGAGGCAATTGCTAAAAAGGCATTTAAACCGTTAGAAATCCTTGAAGCTTGTCGTGAGTATGGTCCAGAGTTAGCTAGGGACTCATTAACTGATATGGAAAATGAGCTTTATGAACGTGGATTGATATCTATCATAAAAGGAGTAGCTATGTTGACCGGCTCAAACCCGGATGCAGATGAGAGTGGCGATGTTAATATGGAGGAAGCAAGAAAATTTATACGTGAAATGCGAATGATAAATGGAGAGATTGCGAATGCGCTTATTTCTGGTGTACGTGCGGATATAATTCGAACGGCAGCGGTGGTTACTAGTAGAAAACAATTTGAAGGGCGTTTTAGAAAATTATCAGATGGGGAATCTACAAGCAGTGAGGATGAAAAAGAATTTGAAGATTTCATACATACAAATATTGTTGATATTTCCTTGCCACCCATGAAAAGAGAAGATTTTTTAACAGATGAAAAATTCGAAGAGTATGAGAAGGCACGTGTATATATGGAAGCATTTGGAAACTACGCAGTGGATGTTCTCAAGGATTATAGTAAACAAAAAGTTACGCTCAAGGATGGTACGAAAACTACAAAGGCTAAGCTTGTGATTAGAGCTTTGGGCAATATGTACGAAGTTACGGAGGGTTGGTTAGGCCCAGATTTGGGTGAGTTGCATAGAGATGAAGTGACTGAGGAATCCGATCCTGTTATTTTAGCGGAATTCAGCGCTGACATAGCTATTTCTATAACTAAATCTGTTAAATCAAAAGAAGGAGCAACTGTTGATGATTTATCTGCAGTTTTTGAAGGGATTCAAAGTGCGTTCATCATTTCGGGATTTGGCATTGGGAATAAACCTACTATGTTAAATAGTATAAATGAAATCTTTACACTTGTAACAGCTAATGGTGTAGAGGGTATAGATTTATATGGGAAGGGGAGGAATGCAATTGGATTATTGGCTGCTCAAGCAAATGATGAGTTATTAGATTTGGCTGATCACGAAGAACAGGGAGTACTTGGTAAAATGTTCGATGGAGTTGCTATGGTTGCAGGCTTAACAAAATATTTAATTTTCGATATAGGAATAGGAACTTTATTTAAGGTTGCTGGTGTCCTTGCTAGAGGGGATGGGCTAGAAGGACTTGTTAAAGAATTAGGGCAGCCGGTAGTAGATAAAATAAAGCGTTTCTTCGCAAAAGGTTTGTTACTTTCACATTCAACGGATGAAGTTTTGGATGGTCTTGCTGAAAATGATTATAGAATTAAGGGTTTTGTTAGCAGGATGTTAACTATGGCTCCCAAACAAGCCGGTAGTGAATTTGATGAAATGTTAAAAGATGAAAGTATAATAAGTAAAAATGTTTCAGATGTATGGCTCACAGATGGTGGAGTGTTGTCATTAGTGATTAGTGCAGCCAACTTAAAGTCAGATAAAGATTTAAAAGAAATATTTACAATAGGATTTACATTTTGGGTGCTCGATCTCAAGGGTGAAGATATAACAGAATTAGTCACAGAATATCAAAAAAACCCTTCAGCCTACAATAGGCCTTTGAATGGTAAGAACCTTGCTCAATCAATGTGGGAAGCGGAGAGTAAATGGGAGTCTAAAGATGGGAGTGACAAAAGTGCATCGTGGGAATCTGATGTAAGGAATAATGCTACCAGTTTCATGACTGAAAAAGTTGACGAAGAAATGCCATATAGAACAATGTGGCAGACTTTGAAACAAGGTTCTTATGAGTCATTGATATTAGCTCCTTTGCTTATGCAAGGTATACTTGGTGGTGGTAGGGAGGGGCTTAGGGGTTTCGCACGCAACTCATCAGGTCTACTGGTTGCTTTAGATTTGGTAACTGATCTTAGGAAATATTACTATGACCATATAGAAAGAGAAAAGCTAAAAAACCCTAATTCTGGAGCTGGTCTTTGGGATAGAACGGGTGGCTTCTTAGTGGAAGAGGGGCCTGAGATTTTGCAAAATAGAGGTCAAGAGTTAATTCACCAATTATGGACTATGCATTTGATAGGTAAAGGTTTACCAGAAAGCAAATTTATAGATTTTTTAAAAAAACTTGGCTTTAAAGCTTTAAAGCCTGGAAAATGGATTATAAATAAATTACCACTTAGTACGGGTAAAGCGGTTACTACAGGGGTCGAATGGGGTGGGGCTAAGATTGCCGGTTTAACAGTAAAGCTGGCTGGCCCAGCTTCAATTTTCTTCGGTGTTAGAATTATTTGGAGAGATGCCATATTAGATTTGGAATATGATCCGGTAACAGGGAAATGGGAACCAAGTGGGGAAATCAATCTAACTGGTAGAGGGGCTGCGGCAATAGCAGGGCTTCTTCAAATCGCATTTGGATGGGGTATGTGTGCAGATTGGGTTGCCTCTAAAGCTGATAGTCATGGTGTGGATTGGGCAGGTAAAGATTCTAAGTTTTATAGAGTTTCAAAATATCCAAGTAGCAAGTTAGCCATAAAAACACCTGAGAAGGCTGCAGATAAGGCATATAAATCAAGAGGACTTGGAAGGACGAGCTTTGTATTAAATGAAGCTAGTGGCGTATTTCTAGGTGAAACTAGTGGTTTTGAAGGGTCTCCTGTGGCAAGGGCGGATAAAATAGATTCTGTAATTATACAGCCAAAGGATGGTAATCCAAAGGCAAAATCAGGGAGAGTTATAATCATAGAAGAGGTGACGGTAATGGATGGAGATGGGAGTATAACTGGTAGAGGAGCTAGAGCGGGGATAGAGGCTGAACATATAATAATAAGTGACGTAAAAGAGCCTCAGCCAAATTTTATTGACAGAAAAATTCTTGGTCGAAAAAAAGTTACAACATGGGGGGTGACGACTACCCATAAATTGGTTCTTTCAGATGGAAGGGTCGTTGATTGTAGCAATATTAATGGACTGGGAACTACAACTGAAGTTGTATATAGCAATCCCATGGAAGAGGCTGAAAAGTTAAAAAAAGAGATTGCTGAGAGAAAGTTGGAGATAAGTGCTAAAGCTAAAAAAGCTGAGGATGGAAAGTCAAGTGGTACGGTAGAAGAAAAAAAACCATTAGAAACTAAGGAGTTTAAGAGTCAGTATAGGGAGCAGAAACTAACATACAGCTCAGCCTCTTCAAGGGGTAAAACAACGGAAACTTTTAAACTAATTGATAAAATAGGAAGCAATACGAATACAAGAATTGTAGAGGTCATAACTGATACTACAAAAACACCAACTGAATATACATTGAAGTATACTGATCAAAGTGGCAATGTATCCAGAAGGGTTTACAATACAGAGTTACCACCTGCTATTAATAACTCGATAGATAATTTTGAGGTAAGTCGTAAGGGTGTTTTAGAGATTAATTCTACCTTAGATGCATTGGAAGTGGGTGGATTAAAAGCTGATCATCCAGTAACAAGGTTTTTAGAATTAGATACTCAGGTGAGTACGGAACTATCTTCTCCTCCTAGAGGTGGAAGGGGCGGTGGCACTAGAGGCGGAGGCGGAGGCGGAGGCGGTATGCCACGTAGCTCATTGGATCCGATTGCAGATATAGGTGGATTGACGCCACCACGACGCACGGGAATCCCAATTGGACGTATATCAGTTGGAATGAATAGTGTCGGTGTTTTAGAATCACCAATGGCTTTTTTCGACTCTCCAAGTGAGATTTTCAAACAAGATATGGAATTGGCGAAGAGATTTATAAGGAAAGTATATGGAGAAATAGTGGATGCATCTGGAATTGAAAGATTGATGCAACATTTAGAAAAAAACAAAGGTCCGGTACTGAGTGCATACGCAAAAGAATTTGAGGCCGTAAAGGCTTTGGATTGGGCGGAAGCTAAGACACGCCTTCGGGCAGCGCAGCTGAGTATGCGAATGGAGACGATATTTAGTATTTTGATGGTTGTAGGGATCATGGTTTCGGCATACGAGGCTAAGCAATTTAAAAAAAATGCTGCAAGTGATACTGGATTTGAATTCGCAATGGTTATGGCTGGGGCTCTGCCGTCTGGTTTGGGAGGTGCAATGTTAGGAGCTAGAGCTTTTGCGGGTTTTGGACCTGTTGGTTCAGTTGTTGGAGCCCTTGCCTTTGGTTTTGCCGGTGCATGGCTTGGTGGCGATATGGCGCATAACGCAGCATTAACTATGGAACAGCAATTTCCTTACCTTGCACGTGATTTAGGTAAAATATCACAAGTGTTTTTACAAGGGGGTGGGTTGGCAAATCTAGTGATTGATGGTATCAAAAAAACAGATGGCACATATGGTTCATTCATAGCTGGTGAAACAGTTGGTTTCGGAGAGAGCAGTCGAACTATAAGTGATGTGACCGGTGGCAGGGTGCCTTTAGATTGGCATTTGCCGGATTTATCTAAATTAGAGGTTAGTTCTATTCATGTGAATGATGCACCATGGTGGGATAAAAACGATGAATATGGATATTATCGAAGGTTAAAGGATTCTGAATTACCAGCAGCTCTAAGAGAAATGTATTCGGCAAAAGCTGACGCAATGAGGCATCCTAGTGATTCTTTTCATAAAAAGTATGAAAAGAAAAAAGCTATATATGATATAAAAAAGGCTGAATTTGACACTCTGGAGAAGGCCATAGTAGAAATCGAAGCTGGGATTGACCCTACAGAGACAGTCTTTGCAAGGAAATATCTTGAGAGAGAGGCGGTTCTTGCGCAGGGCAGGGAGGTTTTGCAAGATTTCACCAGAGCAAACTTGCGAGCATGTGAATTTCCTGAACGCGTTGTTGATACAGCAGGTTTAGCATTAGATAGGTTGCCAGAAGGTCCTGAAGGTTGGATGTTAGCTGGTGGAATAAAGAGGGAGATTAATTTAATTCATGCAATTGAAGATGAGCTTGTTGACAATAGAGATTATTTTAAATTTGGAGCATTGAAGGAGACTTTGGCTGACGTATATGACGATTTGGAATCATTTTATGATAAGTATAATAATGTAGCTGATAGGGTTGCGAGTGATTTAGAGGGGGATATAGATAGGCTACGAGAAGCCAACTATGATGCATGGGATAATCTTGTAGATGTACGTCGTAATGGGGGAGGGAGAGGGTACTTTGATCAGAGATCTGCGTTAAAAGATGCGGAAAAGGCCTATGAAGAATCGGGCGAGTTACTTGAAAAAGCGAATAAGAATTTAAAAGATGTTTACAATCCTAACTCTGAATATGCAAAAAATCATGAGGAGCTCGGTGAAATGGCTATTGCTATAGTAGAGCTAGAAAAACAAATTGATGATGAGCAGAAAGCTACGGTAACTTCCGTTGCAGAAATGAGGGCTAAGTTCAATAAAGCTAAATCTTTGTATGGTACTTCAGATAAAGGTGAAATACTAAATAATACTGATGACTTATATAAGGAGGCCTTGGTGCGAACTGCTCATACTTATATGCAACAACCGGAACTAAGACCTGACAAAATAACATTTACTGAAACGGAAGCAAGGATGCTTATGAGGCTTGAAGATGCTGAAATGGTTGAGGCGAAATATTTCGAAGCGAACCGTGATTTATGTTTGCTTACGGCGCCATATATTACTAAAGATGAATTCTGGTTTGGATTAAATGACAAAGAAGCTTATAGGGATTCAATTGAGTTACATGCGTTGAATACATTTGAAGATAAAGGAACTTTTGACCCAAAGCCAGGATATCAAGCGGAGGATTCATTTATCTATGGTCATAGATCGGGGATAGATGATTATGAAACAGATGATCTTAAAGTGACTGAGAGAGCTGGTTATAAAATCTTGGATGAAATGACAAAAAATATTCCTGGAGAAGAAAATAGAAAACAAGCGAAGAGGGCGTTTTTTGATCAGATTATACTTGCGGAGAGGATTTTCTATGAATCATCTTTATATACTCGATTCGGTGTATTCAAGAATCCTACTCAGTGGCAAGATATTAAAATTGAACAAGGTAGGCAAGACGATAACGTGGAGCCACCTCAAGATAGGATGTCTACTGCACTTACTGCATTAAATGAGAAATATCAAGAAGTTAAGGATGATCCAAGTTGGTTAAATAAAGATGGAGTATTTGATTATGATAGATTGATAGATGAATTTGAGATGACTGATTTTGGTTAACAGAGATAGAAACATATAAATATTAAATAAAAAATAAATGAACGATCTACAAAACATCAATAAGGAATTTACACGGCTATTAAGTACTTCTGTAATGAGTGCTGACGATAAAGAAAGTATCCTCAAGAAGATGGAGGGTAACGCTATGGATCAGGAAGAATTTGCAAATTTGTATCTGTATTTAGTGTCAGAGGAGGAGGTGAGAAAAGCTAATTTACCTAATGCCATGATTAAATTAGGTCATTTGCAAGGGAAAATGATCGCATCAGAGGTAAAGCAATTTAGAAATAGAAATTAAGAATAATATAAATGAGATCAAAAAATGAACAAGCTGAATCGGGGCAAGGCATAGATAATACACCTATTGATACTATAGTGCCTGCGAATGGCCATGTCGATATGGCGGTAGATCCAATGGCGGAACTAGAAGCTCTTGATCGTGATGTAAAGAAATCTGATGAAAGGGTTGCGGCATGGTATGATTTTCTTGTGCCTGACAATTCAGCACTTCCAAAATCAATTGAGAAGAAAATAGATGCAGCTTTACCACCTTCGATAGTGTTGGAAAATATATATGCCCCAGAGATGTTAGCAGACAAAGATGCTTTGAAAGCTTCCTCCGTAGGTTTGAAGGACGCTGCTAGGGTAAGCCAAAAATCAAGTTATTCGCAGTTTGAGACTTATAAGAACCCGCAGACAATTATTGAGAGACTTGGGCAGGAGCGATTATCTTTTATTAAATATTTAAGTGAGACATCTGGTATACCTGCCGCAGTAATTGCCTCAATTATGGTGATAGAATCAGGCGGTAATCCTAACCTAATGTCATATGGAGGTGCCGCTGGTAGGTTTCAACATGTCAAAGCAACGGCACGTTCTATGAAAGTTGGTGGTGGAAGAGAGGTAGTAACGTATAGAGCGGGGGAGGTTGATGACAAAAGGAAGGTTGTGCAAGTAGGATCCAAAGATTATACGATAGGCAGGGAGGGTGATTATAAAGATTCAGAGGGGAAGTATTATCCGGTAGAAGATGGGCGGTTTGGATTTGAGCATTGGGCAGGGACGGTGAATATACTTTATGGATGTTATAAAGCCGCAGGGGACTCATGGTTAGAAGCTCCTCGACATTACCATGGTGACGAAGGCCCTGTTGAAAGATATATTGCACAATTTGCATATGTTGTACAAGGAGCATCAGATATTAATTGGAGCTTACTTCCGGCATACCAGCCTAAGCATGAAGTTCACGAAGTTAAAGAACCAATTAATTTATATGATCTTTTGTATTCAGATGAAGAATATTCTATATTAGATTTCGTAGATGATTCGGATCCAAATGCCTCACTTAATAACCAATTAAGTTTATTCAGAGTGCCATTAGGGGCTTTAAGTTCTGATTTGAAAATTCCAGAAGATAATGTGAATAAATATTTTTTATCCAGAAAGTTAGAAAAACGTTTGATTTTATCAGATCATTGGGTTGGTTACGACGATTCATCTTTTTTTGAAATAATAGTTGGTAACGAAAAAGGTCCAACAGGTTTTTACCATCAGGCTAAAAATGGTGTTGGTGCGACTGATGTATATACGAAAAATTCAGATGGCACTGTAACAATTAACCGCGACGCATTTAGATATGATCAGGCAGATATAGATGCATGGAGGGGAGTTGGTGACTTCTACGATGAAGAAACTTCAGTTGATCCGGAGTTCACATGGCAAAGACGTGGAGTGAATCATCCACCAACAATCGATGACCTTCGACGTTCGGGAATATCTTTTCGAGAGATTATTCAGTTAAATCCTGATGTGTTTGGCGTAGGACAGGGCGGGGTAACCACTATGGATCCGGCTATAAAGCGATATTTGCAAACAACATATTTAAGACCCGGATATTTATTGGAAATTAAAGTTGGTAAAGCCAAAGGGACAAAAGGTGGGACGGAAAAGATGGAGCAAGCAAAGAAAGGTCCAACGGAGGGAGAGATATTAGCCGATCGAAATACAGATAGTGAGGTAAAGGGCTACATAGCAAAATCAATGTTTAAGAAAAAGAAAGAAGGAGATCGTGTGTATCATATGATAAGACTTGCATCAGAATTGAATTCATTCGTAATGAAATACCATATCGATTCAGCGACGAAAACTCTTTTGGAAGAAACTGTTGAATATTGTCGGAACCTTTCTAGCGATCAGGATTTACTTACAACTTTAGCTAGTAATCCATCATTAATGAGATCTTGGTTAGATCTTTTTTTATACAAAAATGTCGAAGAGATGATGAGTAGAAAAAGTGAGCTTACTGTTGATGAGGTTGAATTTTTTATGATGACCGTTAAGGTTTACCAAGGGCTTATAGGTAATTACAAGTCAGCATTCAAATTACTTCCAAGTTTTTGGAAACAATATAAGCAGATGATAGCTTGGCATGGTGAGCTTGTGAAAATTGAGGGAGATAAACAAGGTACGCAAGCGAAAATTGATGAAGCTAAAGCTGCTAAAAGGTATGCTGATATAGCTGCAATAAAATTACGTGAAAGTTATCGAGAGGCAAATGAGATAGTTGTAGTTCAAACCCTACTTAATGATGAAGATGTGAAAAAAGAAATTGGCTTATTGGAAACAAGAGAATTTGCAAATCAGGCACTTGTTAAAATACAAGAAGAACTGAAGAAATTCTCAGCTATTGGTCTATCAGCTTCTGTGAAGGAAATAGTAGAAGTGGGTGATGGGAGTCCAACAGGCGAAATCAGTATTCCCATTGAAATCACCGATCAAACATCAAAAACTGGTAAATCGATGATTGCAAAAGCAACTTTCAATAAAAAGAATGGGTTGAAGAAATTTGATTTGTACTCCATGGTTCCATCTGAAGGGTTTGACTTAGATTCAATGTATACGGAGCGGTACGATGAAGGGTCAAATGCACAATTGGAACGTATTGATGTTGAAAATATAAATGACATGTTATTTGGGTATTTGATGTATAGATTGGTGCATACTCCTGAGAAGAAAAAACAATCTACGGAGAGTGGTTTAAGGGAAGGTATGGTGGAGTATGGAGGTAGTACAAAATATAAAATATTTACAACAGAATATAATTCAAGTGTGTACGTTGGTCTTATTAACCCCTCAACAATTACTACATTTAATTCTGAAGAATATGTAGGGGCATTCTATATTAATGTCTATGAATCTCTTGATGATGATGCGGAGATGGATGGTAATTTTATCACTTTGACAACAAAAAGATGGGAAGTAGTTGATGGCAAAATGGTAAGAGCTTCAGACGCTGAAGGGAAGCGATTGCCTGAAATTGTATTAGGGCGATTTAAATCGGTTGATGATTTAATAATGGCAATTAATAGTGCGAATATAATTGATGGATATTCCACTGAAAATAAAAAAGATTTTATAAAAAGGCCAATCGTAACTAAATAGAATTGGGTATCTCAAGGTATCTAACTATATAGTTAGCCTCTACCCTTATCCCCATCTCTGTCTTCATCAGCTGGTGGTTTTGGCTTTTCTTTCTTTTTGCCTTTCTTTGGATCTTCTTTCTTTGGATCTTCTTTCTTCAAAACATCACCCGGATAAAAACCATCTAAAAGATTCACAACTGTACGTGCTTCATCTACATTCCTAATTTGTACATCAAGAGTATCAGATTTTGGGAAAAGACCATTCCACCAGTGCATAAATGCTTCTAGAGAAATTGACAACGCATCCATCGGATTATTAAGGTTTATTTTAGGATCAATAGCTCCATTTATATCAAGTCTTCGCAGCTTTTGAATAACAGCCATGATATTTTCAGGGGTTGCTGAGTTCAAAAACAAAGCAATTTGTATGGTATTCGCATCTGTGATACGTGTTGTATCAATTGTTATATTTGGGACTTGATCAGTGAGTAAAGCTAGTCTATCTTCATTTAAATGAAGATCATTTCTAAATGCTTCTAACTCCATGATAGGGTCGATAGTCATGTCTACCGAATTATCAGAATTGTTTTGACCTTCTAACTCAGATGCCAACTCCATCCCTGTTTTGAATTGTTTATCTCCTTCTGACATATTTGATATGTTAATTTAAGGTAATGTATTCAAAGTAGTAATCAGCCGTGAACCAATAAGATTAGAATTCAAGTTGCGTACAAAAGCATTTTCCATATTTGTATTGAGTGTTTCTAATAGCACATCTCCAGCACCGGCAGTTCCCAAAGTATTCACTACACTTGGAGCAGTATTTGTTGCAATGAACTGATCAATATAAATTGCCGCCTCGCTTTTAAAATTATTGACACCACGTCGTGGATCAGGGAAAGCAAGAGCTCCCGCTAGTCCCGGTGGGTAAAGTCCGACAGCATCAAGCGTCCTCCAAACTATGTCATAATGTTCGAAATCAAATACTCTAGCTAAAGATCCTCGTAATAGTGGCAATTCAAGGCTACCCCAACTGCCTTTGGTTGCATCATATTTACCAGCACTATCTAGGGGTAGGCTAGGTGGTGTTCCAGCTATTAACCTTGTGTCTAAAGTCCCCCAATTATGATATTGGAAACCAAATGGCTGCCATTTGATTTTTGAAAGTAATGGGGCTGTAACGAGATCTGTATGTTGTAGCCACATGCGTTGCACATCATATACTGTATTAACAAAATCAAATCTCATTCGATCATTAGTATTGGCATTTATATATTCATCAAATGTTGGCCATTCATAAGAGCCTTGCCCTAATGTTACGTCACCTCCGGAAGTTCGGATCGTATCACGACTAGGTTGCTGAGATTCATCGACAGTAATTGATCTTTCAAGGGACTGTACATCAGCTGTATCAATTTGGGCAAACATTCCCCCCATCTTGGCTTTATTAAAATGAGTTGTCATTTTCTCTACATAATAATGTAGGAATTTTTGTGCATTTGCTTTATCAGTCGGGTTTCCATTGGTTAAAACATCCATAGCAGTACGACCGGTTCTATCTTTTTTTAATGCTTGTTTTTGAAATAAGTCCATCAAATCTCTAAATGCTTCAGGTTCAAAATCATAAAATCTCTCCATACGTGATTTAAAATAGCTGTATTCAGCAATAAATTCATCTGGGTATCCCAAGGTTTCAAGTTCAAGTGCAAAATTATCAAATGTGCTGTTGTCGACCTCCTTATTAAGTGCGATGTCTCTTTGTACCTTTTCTTCAAATTTCGCTAATTCAATCAGCACATCATTTAGATTACTTAGTTGTGATTGACTCATATCTCCGCTTTCTATTTGTTGGATAAGTAAATCGCGACGTGTAGTAAGAAGATTTGTCCATTCCTCTTCACTTACAGAACCGCCATTTTTGAAATCTTTGAAGTATTTCCATGGGAATTTAAGTGGGAATAAATTTTTGAACCATCTTTCATTCATCTCACTCGCAAGACTTATCATGTTGTCAAACCTAGTATTTACAACATCAGTAAGTACATCTCTCCATGCATTCTCTTTTTCTGAAGTCGTATAACCTTTAACATCAAATGTGAATACTAACTCAGAATTAGCTCCGGCCCATCCGCTAGATGTGGAAGCTACCTTATCTCTAGATGCCGCATCACGTACTTCAATACCTTGTTGAGGTGTACCTCCTGTAACATCAGTGAATTCACCTTTGAATGTAACAGTTCTACTAGTTCCACGTGTCACAATACCATTAATTGAAGTAGCTGTACCATCTTTGATTTGTGACCAGTTTTCTATTTCAATATCATCGGTTGCAAATGGAAAATGATAAGAACGCAATATCCATGATTTGAAATTATCCTTTTCTATTTTTTCAGTTAATTTGGTTAGAGAACCAGCTGTATCAAGAGCTGCCTTCTCTTTATCCCAATATTTATCATTTTGATAAAATCTAATACCAAAGGTAGCCTTATCCAAAGGCCCATATGGTTTTATATATATATTATGGAAACTAGTAGGGATTGTTAGGGTATGTTTCATATCATCAGCATTAATCTCAATCGGCTTCGGCTCAACCTTAAATCCTGGTACCATCCATTTCATCTCTGATTGATTCCATTCAAGTGTCTTTGAAGCTTGGTGATAGAAATCCTCCATAAGCTTCTTGTCCTCAGCATTGTCTTTTATCTGAGGCATAGTTTTGAGAGCAGTATCACGTACAAGCCCTTTTGCAAATCCCATGATTTCTTCAGGATTATTTTCACCAAAGTGGAAAATCTTTTCAGATCCATCTACATTATAAAATACAAAACCATCTATTCGCTCTCCAGGCTTGTAATCTTGTACCTTTGTACCATATAAAAATCTTACTTTTGTCATTACTCCACCTGGAAGTGTGACGATATTTTCAGTTTTATTCGGCATTCCTATATCAAACCCATAGTCTGCACTAGGCAGGATTTCCCTCAAATAATTAACTAATCTATATTTATTACCACCTATCCAATTACCTATATATCCATGCAATCTATCAATAACTTTACCTCCAAGTGAAGTAGCTCCATCAAATCCATGTCCAAACATATTTGCTAAATAATAAAAAGGTTGTTTCTGTGCACGCGAATCATTATTTACAGAAACCAAAAGTTTAGTTACCTCAAGCATAGTCATCCCAGCTAAAGCGACAATGCCTTTATCATTCTCATATTCATCGATAAATTTACCATATCTTCTGTCAAACATAGCCATGGCTTCATAAAACGCCTGATCATTATCCATTCCCTCTATAAGATTAGGATTCAGAACCCCAGGAATATTTAATTTTTTTGGTTTCGCACTAGACTTTTTAACTTGCTGGTATCTGTCCCACAATTCCATAAAAGGAATATCCTTGGTTACACCAATAAGTATCTCAAAATTCTCAATTTCTTTTTCATTTGTAGCATAATCAGAGAAAATTCTTCTTAGATTATCATCTAATCTATGTGCATCCATACTTGTTAATTTTTCTACTTCTTCAATTGGACTTTTTCCGGTTAAGGCTTTGACCCATAAATCACCTCCATACACTCCATAAATTCCAAGACCTCCATATATCATAGCCTTTCTAAAGGCTCCCATTTTCGGATTTTTACTTGTAAGAACCCATCCAAGTACGCCAATACCTGCAACAAGTGCGGCAATACCTTTGTTTGGGTCTTTTGCAAAGGCAGTTTCAACACCATATCTTATCCTTCTAAGTTTTCCTTTTATTTGACGTCCAATATGCTGCCTTGGTCGCATCTCTCGTCTTTCATCAACTGCTCCAAGTACAGATTCACCAAGTTGCATTTGAATACGTACTTTTTCTTGTAAAGTTTTAACTGTAAGTGCTATGTGTGCCAACTCATCGGCAGCTTGCATCAATTCAGCTTCAGTTGGCATGTTCTGCGCATGACCTTTTAAAACTTCATTTTGCATGAATTTAAGGTCAAATTTATTTGGATCATAGTTGGCTGCATTAAGCAAAGCTTGAGTAGTTAACCCTGTTCCATGGAAATTTTTATCTTGTAATTGCACAATAAGTCTTTGTTCTTGCGCCGAAAGGTTCTCAGATTGCACTGCCAATTGAAAAACACGCCTATCTATTGCTGCTAATCTGTCAGTAGATAGTCTAGTTTTATCTACAGGCCCACCATTATCAAAATATGGCTTTAATTCTTGTAAATATGTAAGTGCATCTTTAAGTTTTTGTTCGTCAGGTGTTAGAAATGCTTGAGCTTTGAGGCCTTCAAGTTCTCTGAATAGCCCTGATGTCATCCCACGAGGTGAATTAAAAAGAAGGCTATACACTTCAATCATATGTTCATCATTCGATGTATACGCTGTGATATTTGTTTCTAGAGTAGTCTTTCGTACAATAATGGCATCTAGCTCAGTTTGAATCGTTGGTTTGTCGGAAGCCTCTGCAGCGGTTAATTTGTCCTTTAATTCTTGTTCGCTTTTTAATACTGAACCCATCTCTGCCGTTGCATCACTTTTAGCTTGTTTTTTAGCTGTTAAAGCTTGGTATTCAGCTTTAAGAGTATCAAAAGTAGCTTGGCCATTGGTTGGATCTTTATCTAATAAGTAATCTTTGAGATCTTTTTTCTTTGTACCTCTAGATTCTTCAGTTCTATCATCATTTGCAGTAAAAGGACCAACGATTTGTAGATCTCTAAGTGCGAAAAGTAATTCTTCTTTTTCCTTTTGTTCTAGTTCCGATCCAAGGAATTTTCCAGTAAGTGCCCCTGAGAATTCATCTTCAAGTTCTTTGAAAACTAGATTTAAGTCTTCCGTCATACGGCTACCATTCTGAATAAGCTTCAAGGTTCGAAGTAAAAGATTTTGGTAAGTGCTTAACTCTGCTTCTCGTGACAGTTGTCTAACGAGGAATTGAGCAACATCTTTAGGATTCATAGCTTGCTTTGCAGAAAGCTTTTCATTGCCGGCCCAAGTAAGCAAGCCGTTATAGCTATAAGAAAAGTTTTTAGAACCAATTGATTCCCCATATTTGTCAGCAGCAGATTCTATAGAGCCACGATCTTGACCGTCCATATGAGAAATAGCTCTTCCACCTGGACTGTACGGAGTATGGTCATCATGTACTTCATTACCTGTGCCTGCAGCAAACCAAACCCTCTTCCCAAACTCTCTCTCAAATTCAAAAGAGCCGGTATGAGATAGGCGGCCTGATCTATCGAAACCGTCTTCGAACGCCGAATTTTGGAATATTTTTGGTGTCATGACCTTTTTTAAATCTTTACATTATACCGTAAAACAACCATCTGTTCAGTCAAAACTAGTGGACTAAACTAGTGGAATATTGGTTAATATACTAAGGGTGATTTACAGGCGAGTTCGATTTGGGTAGGCTACCTTCGTTGCAAATCTAAGTGAATTCATGCAAACTACGATTTAAATCAATAAAAATTAATTCAAAACATATGGCAAATGAAGTGACTATTAAGAAAATCAAGGATTCTCAGGCTGAAATTAATGTAAAAGTAAGCGTTGCTGAGTTTAAGAAATACAAAGAAAAGTCTCTGAAAGAGCTTGGTAGAAACGTGAAGATCAAAGGTTTTCGCGCAGGGCATGTACCGCATGATGTACTTGAAAAACATGTTAGCAAAGAAGGTATCCTCGGTCTTGCAATTGATATGGCGCTTACTGCTTCATACCGTGAAGCTATTATTGAGCACAAAGTTGAGGTGATGAGTCGGCCAAATGTGAAAATCGAATCGGAAGATCCACTTGAATATACAGTTACTGTAGCGATCAAGCCCGATGCGAAGGTAAAAGATTACAAGAAGATCAAAGTAGATATAAAAGAACAAAAAGTAAGCAAAAAAGAAATCGAGGAAACTGTGCAAGATCTTCTAAAAGGGAAGGGGGAATGGCACGACACGGATAGAAATGCGAAATCCGGGGATAGGGTAGAGGTTGATTTTCAGGGGTATGATGGGACCAAAGTCGCAGAAGGTAAGGAAGTGCCAAATACTAAGAGTACAAACCATCCATTGATTCTTGGTTCAAATTCATTTGTTCCGGGTTTTGAAGATGCGATTCAAGGCATGAAAGTAGGGGATACAAAGGAATTTACTGTTACTTTCCCAAAAGATTATCACGTAGATGATTTCAAAAATAAAAAAGTTACATTCAAAGCGAACCTCAAACGTTTGGAAGAGCAAAAACTTCCGGAGTACAATGATGAATTTATAAAAGAAGCTACAAATGGCTTAAAAACCAATAAAAAAGATTTTGAGATTTACGTAGAAGAAGTGCTTTCAGATAAGAAAAAAGATGATGCCAAAGGCAAGGCCGAAGGTGAGCTTATCGAGAAAATCCTAAAAGCGACTGAGGTAGAAATCGCTCCACAGCTCATCGAACAAGAGACTGAGGTGATATTTAATGATTACAAACGTCAGATAGAATCAAAGGGTATAACTTTTGAGAAACATCTTGAGATGTCAAAGGCTGATCCGGAAGCTATGAAAAAAGAAATGGCAAAAGAGGCGGGGAAACGAGTAAAAATGCGCTTCGCACTTGATTACATCATAGAACAAGAGAAGTTTGACGTGACAGAAAAAGAAGTGGAAAAGGAAATAGAAATGATCACATCACGTTATCCTGCAGGAGAGCATTCAAAAATAGCGGAACACTACAAAAAAGACTCTGATAACTTTATCAGACTCAAAAACATGCTAGTTGTTGGAAAGGTATTTGAAATGTACTTTGCTAAGTAGTTTGATTTCAGAGCGAACTTTGATATACTCTTTTTAAAAGAAAAATAAATTATAACATTTTACGATGCTTAAATACTTATATCTTGTTGGCGCGCTCATCACAACGGTGATAATTTTCGTGATAGCATTTGAAAACATACAAGCTCTTTGCGTGGACATGGTGATTTTTTTCACCCCAGTTAGTTCAAGTACCACGCCAACCATTTTAATTTTCTGGGTTTCAGCTTTTGGTATACTATGTGGATTCTTCTATCATGGCCTGATACATTCCATGTTTGAGAAAAAGGACGATGATGAAGAAGACGATTACTAAGAAAATTTGAACTAAATACTTATAAACAGCCTTGATTTTAAGGCTGTTTTTTTTGCCTAAAAATATATTTATAAAAATCCCTCATTTAATGTATAAAAAAGTTGTACACGAGTATATATTTTATTAAAAAAATGGCTCGTTTTCATAAAGTGAAGTGCTGGATTGTTGTTTTATATAAAGGAATCCAGCGTTCGTGAACAAATTATTTGTAAAAAGGTATTGCAATTTATTTCGAAAAGATTTAAAGTAGCTCTGCTGTACAAATTATGTGTACTCATAGTACGGATTTGAACATCTCTTTTGCTCACATTCAACCTTACCCCCTACTTACCTCACCCACTTAGTAGAATGGAAATATTAAAAGCGCTTTTCACATCGCGTACTCGAGTTAAACTTCTGACTATTTTTATGCAGAATCCGGACGGTGAGTTCTTTATAAGGGAACTTACCAGAATACTGGATGAGCAAATAAATTCTGTGAGAAGGGAGCTTGATAGTTTGCGAAAAACAGGGTTGCTTCGTTCTAGGACTAAGAATAGAAAGAAATTCTACACTGTTAACAAGAATTTCATTCTTTTTAATGAGCTTCATTCTATGATTATGAAGAGTTTAAGCTCAAAAGAGGGCTTAGTTAAGAAAATTGGCAAGTTGGGAGATATCGAATTCCTACTTCTTTCCGGAGCTTTCCTGGGAAGGAATTCAAATTGCGATCTGTTACTTGTAGGTAAAGTGAATAAATCTGAATTGGAAAAACTTTTAGATGAAGAAGGTGATACTAAGGAACCTATAAAGTTTAGTATCATGAGTAAAGAAGACTTCTTGTATAGAATCAAATGTAATGATAAGTTTATAAAGGATTTAGTACAAGATTCTACAAATATAGTCGGTATCAACAAACTTGCAAAACATATTGAATCGGTAGAGTAAGCGCAGTAAATGACAAATCATTCAAAGTAACGGAAAAATATTGCTCTCTCTCCAGAATATTTTTCCGTTTTTTTTGGATCAACGGATTTTTTCTATGAGAAAATTTTGGAGTGACGGAAGTGTGGTGGGATTGATCGTTTGCAGAGAAGTTTTTAGCCGCTTTTTTACGATTTTTCGCAGCATTGGTATGAAATATTTCATATATATATAGCTATAACATCGCCAATAAGTAAGTTAGTTTTTTTTCTGTATGGCATATTATTCACTACGACACACTTTAAGGGTAAGCTAATACTCACTATGTAATATTTGGGTTTTTGTGCAAGTTAAAGTTGTAGTTTTTGGCTTAAAGCTAGCCTTTTTTGGCATTTAAGGCTTGACCCAAAATGGTGAGTGAATGGTATTATTTTTTTGTAAAAACAGCTTTATTTTTTAATCAAAAAACCATGGGAAATATAACAAAGTTTACAGATAGAAAATTACTTTATCTTTGTAAAGAATATGGTGATCAAACGCTACTTTGGCGACGAAAGTTCATCGGGCTTTTGCCGGAAGTAAATAGAAGAGGGTTGTATGAACGGAAGGGGTTCTCATCAATTGTTGAATTTGGCAAACGCATGGCAGGTTTGAGCGAAGCTCAAATCCGCCTCGCTATAAACCTCGAAAAACGTTTTGAAGACAAGCCAGTCCTCAAATCGATGCTAGTGGCTGGCGAGGTCAGCATCAATAAACTAGCTCGTGTCGTTTCACTCGCAAGTTCAGAAAATGAAGAATTGCTGGCGCAGAGCGCAAAGGTTTTGTCAAAGTCTTCACTTGAAGTTTTTGTAAGAGATATACGACTTGCAAGAAATAACGGCGTTGAGAATAGCCAGACCTTGCAAAATCAAAACGGCTTGTTTGAGCCGCAAATCGAACCAAAAAGTCTGCCCGGGCATACTTTAAATTTATCAAATGAAGTGGTTGGAAAGCTGCTTGATCTTCAAAATAAGGGCATAGATTTGAATAAAATTCTTCTTGAATTACTTAAGAAACATGATGAGGGGATTATTGAAAATAAGGCGAAAGAAAGCGAAAAAACGCTTGCTAAAGAGGAAAAAAGAAAGGCAGATGGCAAAGGCTCATCGAAGTATATGAGCGTCGGAATCAAAGAGGTGCTGAAAGCGGAATTTGGAGATCGATGTTCGGTCAAAGGTTGCGTAAGGGAGGCTAAACAGGTGCACCATAAAATACCGTTTTCGATTTCTGGCAGCAATGATCCGAGTATGCTCGTTCCACTTTGTCGCGAGCACCATGATATAGTGCATTCGATAAATTCGAAATATATTGAGAAAAAGCTAGGATAAAAATAAGTAAAAATACGCGCATTTAAGTTTTAAAAAGCTGAGCTGAAATATGTAAAGCGAATGCTAGCAAGTATAAAAAAAACGCCGTGAATCAAACTACGTTTATAATTATCAACTATTTATTCATAGAAATTTTCCGTTGATCGTTTTTTTGCTTGCATGTTCAATTTCACGTCTATATAATCGGCCTGCTTTAAATTTTGACGTACACAAAAAAATGAATCAAATACTAACGAAAAAAATAAGTCTGAGTTCTCTTAAGTCAAACGTGCCTGACCTTCGTCCAGGACACACCGTTCGTGTATCTCAAAAGATCAAAGAAGGAGATAAAGAACGTTTACAAATTTTTGAAGGATTGATAATCAAGGTAAGTAGTGGACATGGGGTAAATAAGACATTTACAGTACGTAAGATAGTTAGCGGAGTTGGTGTTGAGAAGATCTTCCCACTTCATTCAACTACTATAAGTAAAATCGAAGTTGTTAAAAAAGCGAAAGTTAGAAGAGCTAAGCTTTATTACATGAGAGATCTAACAGGTAAAAGCGCTCGTCTAAAAGAAACTTACTATGGAGAGAATGATGAGATGGCAATGGATTCATCTGCACACGAAGAAGATATTTTAGAAGAAGAACCGGTCATAGAGGAAGAGGTGGTTGCTGAAGAGAAGGCTGAAGAAGCTCCAGCGGAAGCTGAAGAAAAAGAAGAGGTTGTGGAAGAAGAAAAGGCAGAGGAAGTTGTAGAGGAAGCACCTGCGGTAGAGGCTACTGAAGAAGAGAAGAAGGAAGACAATGCCTAAGGTGTTGTTTGAAGCCGGTATCGATGAGGCGGGTAGGGGCCCATGGGCAGGTCCACTTTTTGCTGCATGTGTTATTTTGCCAGCAAATCACGGCATAAAAGGCTTGGATGATTCAAAAAAGTTATCAGAAGCCGCTCGTGAAAGGCTTTATCCGGAGATTACGGATAAGACTTATTTTTATATAGCAAAATGTTCTGAGAAATTTATAGATAAACATGGCCTGCGCAAGGCCTGTAAATCCGTTTTCAAAAAAGCATACAAAGGACTTTTGTCTAAATATAAAGAGATTTCGATCAGTGAGCTATTGATAGATGGGCGTGACAACTTTGAATTTGATATAAAGGCTACATATATTATCAAAGGAGATAGTAAAATCCCTTGTATTTCAGCAGCTTCTATCTTGGCAAAGGTGTCGCGTGATCATTATATGCAAAAAATGCACAAAAAGTACCCTGAATACGACTTTTTGAGTCATAAGGGGTATGGAACAAGAACTCATAAAAAACTACTTGAGAAGCACGGTATATGCGAAATTCATAGAAAGACCTACAAACCTATCGCAGACATGCTAAAATAGTAGCAATTATTCATATATAGAATATGGGAAATTACATTGTTTGTGGTAACTATGGGGCGAATAACATTGGAGATGAAGCAATTCTTGAAGGTTTGTTATACGTGTTAAAACAATCTGATTCTGACGCGAAATTTATAGTGATGAGTGGTAATCCGGAGGAAACAAAAGATATCCATGGGGTTGAAGCGGTTAAATTCTTCCCATCAGGACTTAGATCACTACTGAATTTCGCTACAATTAAGGCTACTTTAAACGCATATAAAAAATCTGACACATTCGTACTTGGTGGAGGAGGGCTGTTTACTGACCATAGTTCTCTCAAAGCAGTCTGGATATGGTTTATACAAACGCTCCTTGCAAAGATATACGGCAAGAAAATAGTAATGATAGGCCAATCAGTAGGGCCTTTGGATTCAAAAATAGCCAGATTTATTACTAAGACAGTTTTTTCATGGGCGAGCTCAATATCTGTAAGGGATGAATCTTCAAAAAAAGTATTATCTGACATTGGTGTGAATTTAGAAGTCGAGATGAGAGGTGACTTGGCTATGAATTTAACTGAAATTTATAAGGATATTTTACTAGAGAAAAAGACTGCACAACTTGATCAGAAAACTTACTCGGTGGTCAATTTAAAATACATAGGTCGAACAAATAATGTGTACGAGCAAGAGGTGGTTAAATTCATTGAGTTCTTGATTAATCAAAGTACACAAGAGGTTTACCTTAAGCCATTTGGGGCTGGGCAAATTTCTGACGAGAAATACTTGAACAAATTAATTGTACAATATAACTTGGATAAAAATAAGGTTCATGTACATACTGATTACTCACTTAAAGGCACATTAAAATTACTCACAAACGCAGAATTTGTACTGGGTATGAGGCTACATTCTTTGATTCTTTCAAGGGTATGTAGAGTGCCATTTATCGGATTAAATTATCATGATAAAGTGAGAGATTATTTTAAGAATTCATCTCAAATATTAGATCTCGACAAAATAACTTACGAAAAATTACGTAGTTGCTATGAGGAAGTAATAAAAGATAAATAATTTTATTCTTCTAAATTCACTTCTTTATTGAAAGCTTTTTTTAAGCGTTCGTTAAATTCTTCAAGTTCGAAGTAATGATTTTGAGTTCCATATTCTTCTATGGCAAAGCTTGCTATAGTTGCTGCCATTTGCCCTGTTAATTCCCAGTCAAAACCACAGATCATTCCGGATATTATGCCCGCTCTATACGCATCCCCAACGCCTGTTGGATCAACGACTTCTTTTGGCTTAGCAATACCTATATGTATATGTTTACCAAGATTGAAAATATCCGATCCTTTTGCTCCTCTTGTGATTATAAGAGTTGGGATTTTTTGGATCAATTCAAGGTCAGAAAGACCTGTTTTTTGTTTTATAATATCAAATTCATAAGAATTCACTATAACAACTTGCGCTCTTCTCATACCGTGGAGTAATTCTTCCTTTAATAAGGCTGTGACTTGCTGCCCCGGATCAAATATAAAAGGTGTGTTTTCTTCACAATAATTAACTGCTTGCATCATCCAATCAACATCTTCCGGGGATATAATTGCCAAATTATATGTAGATGAAGCATGGGGTTTAAATTTATCATCCTTCTTCATAGCTCCCGGATAAAAAGATGTAATCTGGTTACCGGCAGAATCTGATGTTATGTAGGCAATAGCTGTATCCAGATCATCATGAATATGAATATGG
The DNA here is from genome assembly GCA_030700255.1 of Candidatus Peregrinibacteria bacterium. Classification (NCBI taxonomy): domain Bacteria; phylum Candidatus Peregrinibacteriota; species Candidatus Peregrinibacteria bacterium. The sequence continues at coordinate 40,660 of JAUYJN010000029.1, forward strand.
TCTGTATTGATACCATTTTCCGTAAGCCATTCTTCATAATCACCAAAATCTCTACCGGCACGACCTATCAAATCCGTATCCTCACCAAGTAAACTTAAATTATATGCAATATTACCACCACAACCACCAAATTCTTTTTCTTTCGTATCAATCAAAAAAGAAACATTAAGATGATCCAATTTCCCTTGGATTAGATGGTCTGTAAATTTCCCTTCATGGGTCATTATGATGTCGTATGCGAGCGAACCTGTAACGAGTATAGCCATGGTATTTATACTAAAAAGTAGATGGATTTAAGTGAGCTATCTGTAATTTTCAAGATAATCTTTTACGGCCTCTTGCCATGAACGGAGGAGTGGCCCTTTGTTGTTCTTTAAAATTGAATACTTTGGTCTTTTGGCCGGTCGCGGAAATTCAGAACTATCGATAGGATGAACCGGAGTCAATATAGATGAATACTCAAAAATCTTACACGTGTACTCATACCATGTGCAATCATCATTATTTGTAAGATGATAAATTCCAAATGGATATTTACCACCTGTATCTTCAAGTAATTTTATAGTGGCTTCCGCAAGATCAATAGTGAAAGTAGGGCTGCCATGCTGATCATTTACAACGGAAATAGAATCTTTTTCTTTGGAAAGCCGAAGCATAGTTTCTACAAAATTCGGCCCCCCTGGCCCATATAGCCAGGCAGTTCTAATTATATAATACTTACCTTTATTTTCACCGAGTATATTTTCAATCTCTTCTTCTCCTTTTGCTTTAGATAAACCATAAGCATTTATCGGGTCACGCAAATCATCTTCATTGTAACTCTCCTTTGAACCATCAAATACATAATCAGTACTGTAATGAATAAGTAATACTTTGTTTTCCAAGGCGGCTTTCGCAAGGTTTTGTACGCCATGCGCATTTATATTGAGAGCAATATCAATTTCCTCTTCAGCCTTGTCTACAGCTGTATATGCCGCACAGTTCAAAACGACGTCCGGTTTGAATTCATCAAAGATTTTCTTCACAGAAGACTCATCGGTAATATCACATACATCTTTATCACACGCATAAATCTCAGCATTATGAAGAGCTTGGAGTTTGTTTTTTAAAGCGTAAGCGAGCATGCCATTGCCACCTGTAATAAGAAATTTCATAGGTTACAGGTTAAGCCTCTTCTAGGGTTCTCATACGTGTTTCAATCTTATACGCCTTGAGTATATCGCCCATTTCTACTTTGATCTTACTCTCTAATTTGATCCCACATTCATGCCCGGAAGTAACTTCATCCACAACCTTATCTGTTTTTTGTAAGCTGGTAACTATACCATCGCCAATATGCTCTCCATTTCTTTCTATACGTACTTTAGCTCGTTTTTGCATTATACCGGAAGTCACTTTACCACCAATAATCATATCTTTTTTCTTAGTATAGAAAATACCTCTAATCTCTAAATCTCCAAGTGCGACTTCTATTATCTCAGGTTCAAGTAAACCTGATAATAGTTTCTTAACCTCATCTAAAAGATTGTAAATAATGTCATATTTAAGAATCTGCACATTTTCTTGCTCTGCAATTCGGTCTACCTGAGCAGTTGTGTTTACATGGAAGCAAAGTATAACAGCGTGACTTGCCGCACACATATTTACATCTGACTCAGTTACATTACCAACTCCAGAGTGAATTATACGAATTCCAACATCTTTTCCTGTTATTTTAGCCAAACTCTCAGCAATTGCCTCAATCGAACCTTGTGTATCAGCTTTGAGAACTACTTTTAATGTTTTAAGTTTTCCGGATTTAATATGAGATATTAGAGTCTCCATAGATATACCCATAGATCCGGCTATACGAGCTCTTTCAATTTGTTCGATTGAAGTTGCCTTCATCCTTGCTTCTCTTTCTCCTTGTACAACTTGTAAGATATCACCACTTTGAGGTGCTTTAGATAGTCCTGAAATTTGCGCAGTATCCGATGGTAATAACATTTTTAATTTCTTGCCTCTGTGATCTTTCATAGTTTTAACACGACCATATGCACTACCTATAATTATAGAATCCATAACCTTAAGTGTACCTGTATTTATCAGCACGGTTGCAACAGGGCCGAGATTCAAGTCCAAATGAGCCTCAATAACAGTACCGACAGCCGGTCTATCCGGATTTGCCTTCATGTCTTCGATATCAGCAGTAAGTAGGATCATTTCAAGTAATTGATCGATTCCGTCCCCTGTCATAGCAGAAACAGGAACGGTAATAGTTTTCCCTCCCCAATCTTCCGGCTGTAAACCGTTTTCAGTAAGTCCACCTTTTACTTTTTCCAGATTTACATTTGGTTTGTCCATTTTTGTGATAGCCACAATAATAGGAACATTCGCTTCTTTGGCATGATTTATAGCTTCAACTGTCTGTGGCTTGATACCTTCGTCTCCGGCTACAACTAGAATCGCAATATCAGTTACTTTGGCACCGCGAGCACGCATAGCAGTAAATGCCTCATGCCCCGGAGTGTCCAAAAATGTAATTTTACGATCATTCTTTACAACTTGATATGCACCAATATGCTGCGTAATACCGCCGGCTTCGCCGGCTACCACGTTTGTCTCGCGTATATAGTCCAATAATTTTGTCTTACCATGATCAACGTGCCCCATAATTGTAACAACGGGTGGTCTGGAAGAAAGCTTTGATTTATCAGGTTCATCTAGAAGTTTTTCCAAATTACCTTTCATAACATCTTCAATATTAACTTCTCCACGTTTACGATCTAATTGCACACCAAATCCATCAGCCAATATTTCAAGCGTATCAAAATCAATTTGTTGATTTATATTTGCCAGAACACCATTCTTCATCAATTCACCAATAATTTTCGCAGGACTTATACCTGTTTTTTCCGCAAATTCTTTGACAGATATAGTATCACCAATTTCAATTGTATTTGGTCTTTCTTGTACGCTTTCATCTTCACCTTTTCTCTCTTTTTTCTTTTTTTCCTTACCGGCCATCTGTTTACGCTGACTTTTAACCAATTCTTTATCCATCTCTTTGGCCGTGAGCTCATCATACATCCCGACTATATCTCCATCAGATTTCAATTCTTCCTCAACCAAATCAGCAATATCTTCCTCAAGGCCCTTAACCTCATCATACTCAAAACCAAGATCATCCAGCTTTATTTTGAGTTCGGCTGCATTGATACCTATACGTTTCGCAAGACTTTCTAGAGTGACAAACATAAATTCCAACTGATTAAAGAGCGACCGCAGTCTACAAGAAAGTGACTCTTTATACAAAGGAAAAATGCAGATTCCTTGCGAATAACAAAAATAAATGCTACAATTATATAATTTGTATAGCGTAAAAGCTAGAATTCCCCCATAGAACCTATTTTCTGGACAGACCTATTTATCAGTCAAGCAAGCTACTTTGAACATTTACAAGATCTTCCGTAGCCACTTCAGGTTCTTTTGGCTCAACTAAGCCTTTGATTTGCTTTATTTGCTCCTCAGGATTTTGGATGAATCGTTTTAAATCGTTTGGTTTGAGATTTTCGACTCTCATTTTCTTCTTTGTAGTCTCAATATCTCCTCTTATGTCATTGCTCAAAGTGCCTTTTTGATGCATAACTTTCAAGCCTTCTACAGTTGTAAGCAAATTAATCGCATTTTGACGGCTGATATGTTGATCGTAAGTCGCTATCAAATTAACAATATTTTCTCTTTCTTTTGGGTCGAAGCTCTCTGCAAGGTCATAGTTCATAACTCGCTTAAAACTCGATAATATCGCTTCGAACGCCTCTATAGGTAAAGCAAAAAATGAATAACCTTCTTCATAGAAATGAGTTTTCTTCAAATTATCAAATTCGATAGTTGGAACGATGAAAAACACAGTATTATAAATTTCTTCTTCATTTTTTGATCCTTTAATTTTTTTTACAGTTTTCTTAACTTGATCATTTAGATAATTTTGTAAACTTGCCGATCTAGACATCTTCGCATCAAATATTATATATTGCCCAAGGAATTCAACCAAGAAATCCGGCTTAAGCCCGCCATCAAATGAATCGGGTAGGGTGGTGTTTCCATAAAAAGCAAATCCTAACTCAGGCTTTTGACAAACCTCTTTCATAGCAGATAAACAAGCATTTTCATGTTCATTCCATATTCTATCTCTTTCCCTTTCTTCATCCTCCATCCTCTCGATGTCTTCACGACGAATACGCACCTTCTCATCCTCAAGCGCCTTCCGAGCCTCTTCCAGATCAGTAACTTTCTTTGAAAATTCTTTTGTACGAGCCTCTTCTTCACTCTCAAAACGAGTTAATTTTTTCGCAGTTTCTTGCAGCTTTTCATCCAAAGTTTGGCTTTTCTCTTTGAGTGAAGTCAGATGAACAAACATCTCTTTACCCTTACCGGAAAGCTCATCTCTTTCAGACTCAGCCTTTTTTAAGCTAACTTCAAGATCAGTCATCTTCTCACGATATTTATCTTCAAATTCTTGCTTTAGATTTACATCTTCTATCTTCGCCTTAGTCTTATCCCAAACGATAAATCCGATAAGTCCCAAAAGTGCCAGTAAAGTAACATATTCCATCAGTAAATTGGTTATTGAAGCAGCAGAATTCTACCACGAAGATATATAAAAGTAAGGTGAGTATAATTGCACCCTCGATCTATGGCAATAGATTTTTTTATTAGCCAATTTAACAAAAGCCATCTTTCTCTAATTCTTTCTGACTTTTGATCTTTGACCCTTCTTTATCAATGTTTTCATCATAGTTACCATCTTCTATCCTATCAGTTCCCTCAGAATCAGCTTTGCTTGTATAGCATTGAGCAACTCCAAGTGCAGCAGCAGCTAGAGTACCTAAAATAGCAAGCATTATAGCTTTACGTTTACTGCCATAAATTTCCATTAATTTACTTTTGAAACTTTTACGTTCAATCAATTGACCTTCCCCCATTTTTCTTGTTTTCATATTAAAAGGGTACTCAATGAACTCGCAATCTGATATTGGTATAATAATAGTAACATTTGGATGTTCACTACCAAGATACCAATCTTCAATCTCTTCATCGCAATAAGTAACTTGCCAATTTCCACCATCAAGTATCACTATAGAAAGATCCCCATCATCACTTGTAATTACACAATCTTTTGGAGCTTGCTCCAAGGTTTGAGGAGTTATCAATGCTTCTGATAGACCCAATTCGTCATCTATTCCAGCCATGAGAATCTATTTAATAAATAGCCTAGTTACCATTGAAGCATATTTTGAGATAAAGTCAATGACTGGTTCACATTGCATTCAGACTTTCATCTCATATACTATGAACTACCCTAAGTGATATAAGGAAATGACAACAATCTTCCAACAACGTCTCGAAAAATTAAATCCTGAGCAGCGCAAAGCTGTGGAGGCTATTGAAGGTCCGGTTATGGTTATTGCGGGGCCCGGGACGGGTAAAACTGAGGTTTTGTCGGCGAGGATTGCGAATATCTTGCAATCAACAGATGCAGGGCCACATAACATATTATGTCTCACCTTTACTGATGCCGGCACTATTGCTATGAGAAAGCGCCTGCTTGAGTTTATAGGGCCGGAGGCCTACAAAGTTAACATCTATACATTCCATGCGTTCTGCAACGACGTAATTCAAGAAAATCTGGATTATTTTGAAAAAAGAGAATTATCTCTGGTGTCTGAGCTGGAAGTTGTACAATTTTTAGAAAAATTAATAGATAAATTCCAACCTGATCATCCTCTTTATCATGTATCGAGTTATTATGAAGTAGGGAGATTGAAGGATCTTTTTCAAACCATGAAAGCGGAAAATTGGACAACTTCTGACGTCATCGCTGCCTCTGATGAATATTTAAAAAACCTCCCGAACGATCCGGAATTTCAATACAAAAGAGCGAATTCTTCAAAAGGAGTCAAAGTCGGAGATCCGAATGACCGCCTAATATCGCCTGAAATAGAAAAAATCGAAAAACTCAAAGCCGGCGCAAAAGAATTTGATAATTATCAGAAATTTTTAAATGACAAAGAAAGATACGATTATCAAGATATGATCGCTTGGATCGTAAAAGCATTCAAAGAAGATGAAAACATGCTCGCAACATACCAAGAGAGGTTTTTATATATTTTGGTTGATGAATATCAAGATACAAATGGAGCCCAAAATGAAATTATAAATCTACTTACTAACTTCTGGGACAGTCCAAATATATTTATAGTTGGTGACGATGATCAGTCTATTTATCGTTTTCAGGGAGCCAATCTTCGTAATATTATGAGTTTTTATCATACTCATCCAACTAGCGAAAAAGTGATGATTACACAAAACTATCGTTCATCTCAAAACATCCTGAATTCGGCAATGTCCTTGATAGAAGGAAATAATGAAAGACTTATAAATGAGATCCCGGGACTTGAAAAAAACTTAACAGCTTCAAATGCAGAGCTTGCAGGTTCAGAAACAAAAACTAGGGTTTTTGAATATTACAATACAGCGCATGAAGAGGCGGGAATCGTTGAAATTATAGAAAAACTTCATAAATCAAATATTGATTTAAATGAAGTTGCAATAATCTACAGTCAGCATAGGCAAGCCTATAATATAATTAAGTTACTCGAACAAAAGAAAATACCACTAAACGTAAAAGAATCCACGAATATCTTAGATCTTCCTTTCGCCAAAACGATAATAAACATACTGACATATATCGCTGGAGAATTTGAGAATCCATATTCTATGGAAAGCGTACTTTTTCATATTTTACATTATGATTTTTTCAAGATTTCTGTGAGGGACATAGCTATGTTATCAGCAAAACTTAGGCAGCTTGAGAGCGAGCACAGGGCTCAAAAAAAATCAGCAAATTTGATGCAATTACCAACCCTTGAGCCGAAACTTCGTGAACTTATCACAGATGAAGCGACTATAAGAGATTTGATCTCAATTGATTCTCAAGAGAAATTATTGAAACTCGGGGAAGGTTTGAACAAATGGATAAGAAATATACCTCACATGACTCTACAAGAATTAATAGAGACTATTTTTTCAGAAGGTGGGATTCTCGAATATGTTATGAACGCCGAAGACAAAGTTTGGCATATGAGAATACTCACGACATTCTTTGATTTTATCAAAGAAGAATCACGTAAAAATCCAAACACAAGTTTAAAAGACTTATTACAGATGCTAAAAAAGATGGAAGAACATGGTATCTCCTTACCACTTGCCAAAATGACTTTCGCAAAAAATGGAGTGAACTTTATAACCGCTCATTCATCCAAAGGACTTGAATTCAAATACGTATTTATAATAGGTTGTCAGAAAAAAATATGGGACTCCTCCAGAGCAAACCGAGGCTCTTTCTCTTTTCCAAACACTTTAACGTTATCCAACACCGGAGATGACACAGAGGAGGCGCGAAGACTTTTTTACGTAGCAATGACGCGTGCCAAAAAGCATTTAGTGATCAGTTATTCTGCAAGGGATATGAATGATAAAGATATCGAGATGAGTCAATTTGTCGCAGAAGTTATCGAAAATAGTAAAAAACATGCTCTAGATATACATATTGAGCCCTGCGCTCTCTCAGATGAAAGTATGATGAGTTATTACTCATTTCTTATGAGCAGTCAGCAGGTCAAAAACAACGACATAATAGAAGAACAATACATAACCGACCTTCTCAAAGATTATAAACTTTCACCAACTCATTTGAACAAATATCTAGAGTGCCCTATAGCATTTTATTTTGAAAATGTACTCAGAGTACCGCGCCCACTAAATGAATATATGGCTTTTGGTAATTCTATTCACTATGCGCTTGAACACTTCTTCAAAAACACAAAAAAGCATGGCAGTTTTGATAATTTGGATAGATTGATACAGTATTTCACTTATTATATGGATTTAAATCGCTCATCTTTCACTGAAATTCAATTTGAAAAACGATCTGCATATGGAGCAAAGGTACTTGAAGAATATTTCAACCACTACAAATCATCATGGACTCCAAATGTAAGAGTTGAGTACAATGTATGGCAGGCTCAGATTGATGGCGTACCGATTACCGGAAAGATAGATAAGATCGAATTCGAAAATACGGAGGCGAATATTGTAGATTACAAAACCGGACAATATTCGAACTCAATACAAAATCTCAAAGCTCCATCAGAGGCGGAACCTCTAGGTGGGAATTATTGGCGCCAGATCGTATTTTACAAAATTCTCACAGATTCAGACAAAAAAGAATCATGGAATATGACATCAGGTGAAATGGATTTCGTAGAAAGAGATTCAAAATCAGGCGAATTCAAAAAAGTAAAAATGGAAGTAAGCCACGAAGATGTCGAAATCGTCAAAGCCCAAATAAAAGACACATACACAAAGATAATGAATCATCAATTCTCGCAAGGCTGCGGCAAAGAAGACTGCCAATGGTGCAACTTCGTAAAACAAGAATATAGAGTAGGGGCTTCGAATTAAGCAGCAGCTTCTTCTTCAACTTTAACTACAGCTAGTGCTTCGACTTCTCCACTTATAGCTTTTTTTGCAGTTTCTTCACGAACTGAAAGTGCAATTCTATGTTCGTTTTGATCTACAGCGATTACCCATGCTTCGATTTTTTCACCTGCCTTGAATACAGTTATAGGATCTCTTGAATCTCCGGCATCTTCATATAATTCAGATATATGTATAAGTCCGTTAATTTGATCGTTTAGAGCTACAAATACTCCAAATGGAGTAACTTTGTTTACAACTGCTGTAACTTTTTGTCCAAGTGGGAAGTCTTTTTCGATATTCTCCCATGGATTTGAAGTAAGTCTCTTCATAGAGAGAGAAATCTTACCGTTTTCGATACCGATAACCATAACCTCAACTTCTTCTCCAACTTTTCCATAGTTACGAGTGTCTTTACAGTGACCCCATTCGATTTCAGATACATGGACTAGCCCTTCTACCTGACCGAATGTAACGAATATACCGAATGCAACTATACCGGATATTCTACCTTTGATCTTTTGACCAATTGCAAGTTTATCAAGTGTATCGCTTCTATCTCCTTGGAATGCGGCTTTTTCAGATAAAATCAATTTACCATTTTCTTTATCAAGGTTAAGGATCTTAACTTCCAATTCAACACCCATAAGTTCTTTCAGTTTAGTAAGGATTTGGTTCGCATCAGCTCCATTTACACGTGGGTAATGAAGAGGGGATAGTTGAGATACCGGTATAAATCCTTTAATTCCATCAAGATCAAGTAGTAGACCACCTTTGTTAGCCTCAGTTGGTTTAACTTTGATCGCTTCATCTTTTGAATACGCATCGATGAATTTCTTCCATGTTTTCTCCTGACTTGCTTTACGGAAAGAAAGAACTACGAAACCTTCTTCATTTTCTTCTTCAAGTACTGCAGCGATAACAGTATCACCAGGTTTTAAACCTTTTGCAGTATCAAATGCATCTTTTGATTCTTTACCGGAAATACTTCCTGTTAAAGTCCCATTAAGATCAACTAATATACAGTTTTTCTGTATAGAAATAACGGCACCTTCGATAAGTTCTCCAGGTACCACCTTAAAAGGTGAGAAATCTTTGAGTAGCTCATCCATTGCATGGGGAGCTTGTTTTGTTGCAGCCATAAGCTTATTTTGCGACTTTCTTAAAATATAATAGCTCTTAAACTACGTGTCGCATATAGCAAAAAGCAGAGGGATTCTACTGTCTGAGCCTCAAAATTGCAAGCTTACTTTTTTGCAGCTACTGTAGCTTTGGCGGTGCTTAGTGTGATTTTTTCCTTTGTTAATCCAATATTTATCGTGTCGCCTTCTTTGATTTTGCCATCTATCCAAAGGTCAGAGAATTGGTCTTCGATAATTTCTTGGAGTTTGCGGCGGACGGGACGTGCGCCGTACTCAGGATCATAACTTACGTTCGCCAAGTGTTCTAAAGCTTTATCACTTACATTGAAATGAATATTTTTTTCAGACAAACGCTCTTCGATCTGAGCTATGTGTAATTTCACTATTTGTTTGATCTGATCGTGAGTAAGCGGTCTAAATACAAGAACTCCATCCAAACGATTGATAAATTCAGGTTTGAAATGTTCCTTCATCTTCTCAAGTACTTGAGCTTTTTTCTCCTCATAAGCTTCTTCAGCTTCATTTAACTCATCTTTACTGAGTGAGAATCCGATTTTTGCAGCTTTGTTAGTCAATTCTTCAGATCCAATATTTGAAGTCATGATTATAATTGTATTTTTGAAATCCACTTTACGTCCTTTACCATCTGTAAGTTCACCATCTTCCATGATTTGAAGAAGAATATTGAAAACATCAGGATGAGCTTTTTCTACTTCATCAAATAAGACGATAGAGTAGGGTTGTTTACGAATTTTTTCAGTAAGCTGACCTCCTTCCTCATATCCAACATAACCGGCTGTAGTACCGGTAAGACGTGAAGTATTATGACGTTCCATAAATTCAGACATATCTATCTTTATGAGAGCATGCTCATTGTCATAAACTTGCTTAGCAAGTTGTTTTACAAGCTCCGTCTTACCAACTCCGGTTGGCCCCATGAACATAAACGCACCAATTGGTCTTTTGTGATTACCAATACCTGTACGAGAGCGACGTATCGCTTGAGCAACACCGTGAATAGCCTCTTCTTGACCTATTATAACGCTACCAAGTTTCTCTTCGAGATTCTTTAGCTTTTTCGCATCTTCTTGCAATAATTTTGAGACCGGTATACCGGTCATTCTTTCAATAACTTTTGCAACATCGTCAGCATCTATACTCTCACGTTGGCTACGTGGGATTTTAACTCGTTTCGCTTCATTGATTTCTTCCATAAGCTTAAGTTCCTGCGAACGAAGCTGCGCTGCGGCTTCATATTCTTGGTTTGAAACAGCGATTTCTTTATCTTTATTGATTTTCTTAAGATCTTTTTGCAATCCTTTTATAGAATTTGATTGTTGAGGACTCTTGATAACTTTAAGAGCCGCAGCTTCATCGACAAGATCGATTGCTTTATCAGGCAAAAATCTATCATTGATATATCTATGAGAAAGAGTAACTGCGCTTTCAAGAGCGTCATCAGTTATAAGCAAGTTATGATGATCTTCAAAACTCTCACGAAGACCTCTAAGAATCTCAAGTGAATCTTCGGCATTTGGTTCTCCAACTACAATTGGCTGGAATCTACGTTCAAGAGCGGTATCCGGTTCAATATGTTTTGAGTAATCATTAAGCGTTGTCGCTCCAATCATTTGAATTTTTGAACGAGAAAGTGCCGGCTTCAATATATTTGCGGCATCCAAACTTCCTTCCGCTGATCCCGCTCCAACTACAGTATGTAGCTCATCTATAAATAGAATTACATTATCAAGCGTAGTCGCTTCATCAATAATTTGTTTAATTCGTTCTTCGAATTCCCCACGATATTTTGTACCTGCTACGACTGAGGCCATAGATAATGAAAGAATTTTTTTGTCTAACATAGAAGTTGGCACTTCTTCATTGACAATCGCGTAAGCTAGTCCTTCAGCAACAGCTGTTTTACCAACTCCGGGCTCACCTATAAGTACCGGGTTATTCTTTGTTTTACGTTGTAATATACTTACCATTCTCTCTATTTCAGAGCTTCGCCCAATAACCGGCCCAAGCTTTCCTTCACGACATTCTTTTGTCATATCCGTTGTGAAGTAATCAAGGGCAGGAGTGGCAGTTCCTTTTTGCTGAGTATCAGCAGGTTTATTCGCAGCCTTTTCGTAAGCTTCTTGCGGCTCGTTGTTATTCGCCTGCAATACCCCATGAAGTCCACTCAAGAAGAATTCCAAAGGATTCATGCCATTTTTCTGCATATCAGCAGGATTACCGGCAGAGCTTCGTTTACCACCACCGGCAGTTTTATTCATATCACCGGTCATTGCTCCGGCAGGAGATTTTAAATTATCAAAAGTTTCAGCGATCTTACCTTTTATATCATTAGTTGAAACCTTCATATTTTCCAATATAACTGTAGCAGCTGTATTTTCTTGGCTAACGACTGCAAAAAGCAGGTGTTCAGTCCCAACGAATGAATGCTCATGTTCATGAGCACATTTTACTGCATCCTCAATAACTTTTTTAGCAAAACCGGAAAGCCCCCCTTGCTGTCCAGGTTTCATTTGAGTACTTGTGACACGTCCAACTGACTTAAGAACAAGTTCTACATTACCAAGTGAAACACCAAATTCATTTAGAATAGATGCTCCAAGCGATGATTGCTGACTGAGCACACCAATAAGTAGGTGTTCCGTACCTACATATGAAGATGTCATTTGCTTAGCTGTCTCTTGCGCGACCATCAAAGCCTGCTTAGCCTCTTTGGTAAACTTTTCGAAACGTCCTTCGGATGTCATTTTTATTTTGTATTAAGGGATGAAAATATTGAAGTAGCTTCATTCTACCTCATTTTGCGCTTTTTTTTAAGTTCTCATGCCAATTCTTCGCTTTACTTTTTACCTCTAATATCCTGCAATATATTAAACGGAGTAGTGGCCAATGTATTACATAGCAAATTGGCACTCTAGATTATAGAGTGCCAACCGCATTATTGCAACGAAAAATTATCGAATTAATTCCTCAATTATTTTATCAAAATGATACTGCAACTGATTTTCACTTATACTTTCTTCTTGATTTTTACTATAGATGCAGAGTGGAGCTAAAAGATCTTTGTTTACATATACATAAATATAGCACCTTAAACTTCCGGATTTACCTTTATTTTGATCGGAGCTTTTTATTCTCACTTTATAAATCGATTTCCCGATGTGAATTTCATTTTTGAAATCAATGGTTTTTATCTTCAAAAGCAAATCCTCTTTTGCGTGAGGGAATCTTTTCATCAATTTTTTTAATTGATGTTTAAAATGATTGGCAAAAAAAGGCTTCATGAAAATTCCTTATATGTCTGACAGTTGCTCTTCGGCTGAAGGAAGTGTATCGGTATCGATTTTATCGAGTAACTTATTGAGAATGTTGATTGAATTATCAAGAGAGTTTTTTTTGGTCAAAAAATAGTATTTGATAAGAAAAGTAAACGTGGCGGTACGATTTCCCAATCCCTCTTCCTCTTGAATCAAATCAAGTTCTTGCGGAATTTTTTCATTTACTTTGAATAGTATTGAACTCATATACTTTATATTACATTCTATTTATCATATAAAATATATACTTTTTATATAAAAAACGCAATTGAAAAGTATTTATTCCTCGAATCTGAAGCTCGCCACCATCTGCTCGAAGATTTTTTCTTCCTCCGGAGTTGGACCGGCCACACTCATGATATATAATTTACCGTCTTTTGCAAAATAAGCACTCATCCTTACATTCGATGAGCCCATACTGAGTCCGTCTTCCGGCATTTCACCGCGTACAATAATGATTGACCATGCTTCAGCATATATATGTATTCTTTTCGTCACATTATTCAACCATTTTTCTTGTTCCGCAATCATTGCCTCAACTGAAGAATAACCTTCGGGCATACCTACCATAACAACGATTTTTCCAGCATATTCCGACCCAAGAGTTTCAGGCAGGGCGGTGGAATCAAAGCTTGCATAGTCCATACCATTCACAATTCCATAATGATGCCAGTACCAATTCTTCGGGAAGTCTATGGAGTATTTATAAATTTTGTTCGTGAAGGTTTGCGGTTCGAAGACCGTTTCCGCGGTCAATTCCAACACTTCGGATTCAGCTTCGTTTTCTACCACAGGAGCTGTTTCGGTAGAGGGTGTTTCTTCCACAATCGGCGCAGGCACTACCACTTCTTCTTCGGATTCGATGACCACTTCATTCTCTTCCGGTTCTTCAACGACGCTTTCTACATTCTTATTATTGTACCAATACATACCGCCTCCAACGATGATCGCAGTGATGAGAATTGCGAGAATGGGTGACTTCGCTTCATTATACATAATGTAAAATTAAAGAATTAAATTCAGCCTTACTATAACGGTTTAGTCCCGGTTATTCAAATATTGATAGATAGCGATAGCCACTTCATCACGTGTAAGTAGTTTAGAAGGATTTAATTTATTACCTCTATCAGGGAATAAATTATATTTTGAAGCTATACCTGCATATTGCGCGTACCATGCATTCGCATCAACATCAGTAAATCGATGTGAAAGGCCGGTTTGCAGTTCAAAGGTAAGTGTAAGCATCTTTAAAAATTCAGCCGTGTTCACAGTGCTTGCCGGTCCAAATGATCCGTCCCCGTAACCACTTATGATACCAAGGCCTGCTGCAGTAATTACATATTTTGTATACCACTGACTATTTAGTACATCGGTGAAATATCCATTGTTTACATTGTCAGGGACTTCTTCATAACGACTCAAAAGTAAGAATTTAGCGGCTTCCGCACGGTTTACAGGACGAGAACCTTTGAATCCTCCATCAGGGAATCCTCCGATAATCGCATATCTATATAGAGCTGCGGCCGCCTTACCGGCGAGTGTATTTATATTTGTGTCAGAAAATGGATTTTCTTGCGTCACAGTCGCAACTTGCACATCTTTTTCAAAGCCGGCAGGCGGCACAGTAACATTACTATTGTTTGCAGCACTCACCCTAGTACTACCAGTATTTGAGCTATTATAAACAACAGCCTCCGAATCACCATCAAACGCAATCGTCATAGAATTGTTAGTTTCATCAGTTTCAGCTATATATCCAGCGTAATCTGGATACTGAGAAAGAAATTGATTATTATAAGAACGGTCAACAGTTACTTTAATACTGTTCTTTCCAGGATAGATATAGTTCACCCTTTTATTGCCATTCATTATCTGAGCAGGAATATTGAAGCTAAAAGTGCGAGTATGCCCTTTTTCTAAAAAAAGATGTCTTCCATTTACATTCTTTGTTGACATTTGATGCCATCCCCACTCATCATCCCCATTTAGGAAATCAACCCAAAGGCCAACAACATCGTATGGAGAATAGGCATCTTCATCTCCAGCATTCACAACAACTACTTTTAGAGATCTATTAGATACCCCAAGATTAGAAGAATAGCTACTTAAATTTTCATCAAGATTAGCATCATAATCAAGCACTTGAACACTAACAACTTTTAAGTCTGGGCCAAAAGATTCATTACTTACATCTCCATAACCGTATTTTGATACACAAGAATCACCATTCCTTACATAGCCACTTTCACATTGAAAATTATATCTTTCGATATACCTACCATTTTCTATCTTATCGATACAGCTAGATGGCATAAAATGAGCAGGTGGGTTTTGACAAGCTGGCACGGGGTCTGTACACGTACCTTTGTACATAACATATGGTGCATTACAAGTATTTGAAGGAGCAGGGACTGGGGCCGCATTACCATTAATTAATGTTCTTGTTAAACAATTATCAGCCTCGTTAGATTCATCTACAATATTTAGTGCATCTATACAGGCTTTCACAATATGAGTTCCATATAAATCTTGTGGCTGAATAGAAGAACCATTATTTGCATAAAGAAAATTTCTTCTGGATGGTTCAAGTGTATCCCATCTATAAGTCCAAACAGGTGTTATCATATCATCTATCCAAATATATGTAGACCCAAGTGTTGAAGGATTCACATCAACATTTGAAGTATTTTGCTGTGCTACTGTTAGCTCATTATTCCCACCAAAAACAATATTTTCAATTTTAAGATTAGGCTTTTCGTTAGAATTATTATCTGCACCAACCTGATAACGAAACGACATCGTTGACTGTACAGTTCTAGAGGCGGCGGCATTGCCAAGAAGATTCCAACAATAACTACCTTCGACTGCACAATATACCAAAGCTTCAGTTATATAACTTCCTTGCACCGTTGGAGCTGGGAAGGTCGCATGCCAATACGCACCATCGAACGTTGCATTATATTGACTATTCGTAACGTACGATTGAATATATGAAGCAGGGGACGTTGCATCATAAGTGTAATATTGAACCGCCCACCCTTGCGATGGTGCGGCGGCGGTGATGGCCGGTGTGTTGACTGTTTTAATTTCCACATCAATAGTCTCACCGGGCAAATAAGATGAATATTCTCCGGTGATGTCAGTTATATCTACATATGATGAAGACATATTTCCATAAAGTGCAAAAGCACTATTCACGAAAAGTGAGGACAGAATAAGCGCTGAAATTACCAGTGCACTTATTTTTCTTGTAAAACTACTTGGTCTATACATGTTAAATTGGTTAATTTATGAAATTTATTAAAGTAGAAAAACGTTTCAAAAGTTAAAGTACAAATTTTAGAAAAAGGTTACAAAAATTAATTTCCAACAATACTCCTTGCCATCTTCATAAGTCGCTCTTCCTCAGAAGAAGTTGCCCAAAGCACATAAGTTTCTCCTTCGGTTTCACGCTGCATTACAAGATAAACACCATACTTATCCCCATCTGTTGGATGGGAAATAAAAGCTTCTTTATCAGGAATCAAATTTGTTTTCTCAAATGAAAATGGTATGTCTGACATAGCGTCAGCAATTTTTTCCTTCCGTACTTCGATTGAAATCAGATAATTACCTTTGAGAGGTTTATCATTAAACAAATATTTTCCACTTTGACCTTGAACATACCAATTGGACGGATATTGCACGGAAAAATGAAACGGAACACTTTCAAATAATCTATATCCCTCTTCAAGTACTATTGGGCTCGTATCTCCATCTTCAGATTCCCTGATTACTAGAGTAGAGAGACCTTTTATTTTATCTTCACCGTCAACGATCTCCCAATCGGTAACAGTCCCTTCTTTGAATATAGCCTCAACCATAACATCAGAGATTTTGGACTGAGAGAAGTGATAAGAAGTCAGTATACGACCGAATTTTTCGTTTGATTCATATGCGACATAGACATAACCGGCTTCATCCGGTGGAAGACCTTCATCCGGTGTATTTAAAAATTCAAATCTGGATATAGAGTACTCACCACCTCCATAATCAGGTACGATCTCCGCCAGATGCTCGCCAAAATAAGATTTAACAGTATCTATTTCAATGGCACTATAATTCCCATTTGAAGCAGACTCGCTATTGTCAGCCACTTGATCCTTTAACGGTACAAACCTAAAAGAATTAAGAATAGTTTTTAATTCATTTTTTGATTCATCATCAGAAAAAGTTAAATCAACTTGGTATATATATCGGTTCGTACGTGATATGAAATAAGTATTTTTTGTATTACTAAACTCATACAAATAAGCCTTTAGTCGATCATGACCTATAAATACCGGCGTTCCATTAACCTTATCCGAAAGATTGAGCCATTCATCCAGAGTAAGAGAATCTTTGTTATCAAGGCGTGTAATTTTAAATGAACTTTGCTCTTTTGAAAACACGACCTGATTTATATATTCTTTCACTTCAAAATCGACCAGATCCTCTAATTTGAAACCAAGATCCAAATTCTGATATTTTTTAACTATATCATGTTTAACGTCTTGCTCTATAACTTCACCTATCAGTGGAACGATACTTTCTATCGCTATTATCTCCTTTCCTGATTCGGTTATAGTCACTATTTCTCCGCTTATTTGAAGATTCGCATTCTTATATTTGTCTTTATCAAGATCAAGAAACTGACTATACACATAATATATGTTACCATCATAAGTTTCGAGTATATGATCAGCTTTGGATTCGACCATAACTTCACCAAGACTTTTCAGAGTCCCCGTATATGTGACAGACTCACCTTCACGCGTAATTTCAGTAGTAGTACCACCACAGCTGATTAGAGCTAGAGATGATAAAATCACACTTATATATTTAGAATATTTCATAGTTATATGCCTAAGTATTCAATTGCAAGATCTGTGATCTTACGACCTTTTGGAGTCCTTTCCAGGAACCCGAGTTGTAATAAAAATGGTTCATAACAATCTTCAATAGTGTCCTCTTCCTCTGAAGTAGCGGCAGATAGCGTATTTAGTCCGACAGGACCACCTCTGAATTTATGAGCTATAGTTTCAAGTATCATACGATCATTTTGATCAAGCCCGAGATGATCTATACCAAGCATATTGAGAGTAGTATTCGCACACTTGATATCGATAGAAGTCATATCATTGATTTCAGCATAATCACGGATTCTACGAAGTAATCTATTTGCAATACGCGGAGTTCTTCTGGATGCGGATGCTATTTTTGCAGCTGACTCTTGGTCTACAGAGGTGTCGAGGATGCGCGCGGAGCGCGCAACTATATCAGATATTTCTATTTCATTATAAAAATTCAATTTAAAAATATTTCCAAATCTATCGTGAAGCGGGTTTGAAAGCATACTCACTTTCGTAGTTGCACCTATAAGTGTGAATTTAGGAAGATTTATACGCATAGAACGAGCCGATGGACCTTTACCTATGATAATATCAACCGCATAATCTTCCATAGCACTATAGAGAACTTCTTCGATAATCGGTTTGGTTCTGTGAATTTCATCTATAAAAAGCATATCACCATCATGCAGATTCGTGAGGATAGCAACTATGTCACCTTGCTTCTCTAGAGCGGGACCGGAGGTGATTTTCAGATGAGTCCCCATTTCATTTGCTATAATACAAGCAAGCGTAGTCTTACCAAGCCCCGGAGGCCCATAAAGGAGTAGATGGTCCAAAGGTTCGCCACGTTTTTTCGCAGCTCTCAGCGCTATATCAAGGTTTGCTTTAATATCATCCTGCCCAATATATTCATCCAAAGTTTGAGGACGAAGTTTATTTTCCACTTTATCGGAATTACCAAAAGACCCTTCAACGACTCGCTCATCTAAGCTCGCCGATTGTACTTCCGCCTGTGGATTATCCTCAATCATCTATTGTTTTTTTTATCATATAAAACGCAAACACTATAAGGTATATAATAAAATGATACAACTTGAAACTATTGATATTATTAAAGTACACTTGCAGCACTCAAAGACAAACGAACATGCCAACAAGACAAATAGAAAATAATTCAAAGTGGGAAATAAAAGACGTTATTAAGGTTCTTTTAGGTTTTGCCATTATCAATATCTTCCTACTTATATTAACTCTAATACATAAGAAAACACATGTATTAGATTTCCTTACAACATCAAATCAAGCGGTAAACGGAATTCTTATTTATGTCCTCAGCGCAGCAACTTTCCTCCTACCGCTTTGGTTTTTCACGATAAGAAATCAAGAAATAACAACCGGACAAGCCGCCGGATTAAATGATTTCAACATAAAAAGAATAAGCGTTCTACAGGCTATCAAGACAATATTAATCGGATATGGGGTTTTGATTATATTCGGAGCTGTACTTATCATAATAAAACAATACGTCGGAGATCTGCCTGGCTTAAGCCCGCAAGAATCCATGATACCGGTTTTTGGAGAAGGAAGGGTGGCAATAATAACCATCTCAATAATCGCAGTGGGCATCGCTCCAATGATAGAAGAAATCTTTTTCAGAGGATTTCTCTTAAATACACTTATGAGTAAATGTCCATTTTTCATCGCATCGACAATAACATCAGCGATATTTGCATTTGTACATTTCCAATTCGAAAGCATGCTCGCAATTTTTATACTTTCTATGATCATCAATTATCTTTACAAGATAAATGGTAATTCAACTACAGCTACAATCATATTTCATATGGCAAATAACTTAGTCGCCATAATACTCCTTACAAATCTCGATAAAATTACATTCTTACAGTAACTTAAAACTTACATCCATAACTAAAAAGATGGTACGCGAGGCAGGAATCGAACCTGCGACCAATAGCTTAGAAGGCTACTGCTCTATCCACTGAGCTACTCGCGCATATTTCAAGTTGCCCAAAAAGGCAAATGAAATTGTATATAAACGTTACTACAAGGACAAGTGCAAATGATATTAGCAAGATAGGGTTCCAATCAACTACTCTTCATCAGTAAATACTATTAGTCGCTCAGAAAAAGTCTTTGTCACATTATTCCAAACCCCTGTGCAAGTGATGAGATTTAAGTGAGCTTTACCATCGTTTGATTCAAACGCATTTGGCACAATCTCGTCTTTGCCGTAATTTCGAATTTCATTCACAATGAAGGTAGTAATTACCCCTTTCTCATCTTCAACAAACACCCTATCGCCTTTGTTTAATTTATGTAAATTATCAAATACTGCCGGTGTATGATTTTTCCAGCCATAATGTCCAGCAATAACGGCACTACCATTCTCACCAGGGTGTGGCCCAAGATTGAACCACGTCACATTCATAGGATCATCTGATACATCCATTGCCCCACTAGATGTGAGCCCCAAATACTCAACATGAGCGTCGACATTTATACTTGGGATCTTAAGACTCACCGGCAACCCAACAAGCACCTGTTCTTTAATTGAGGAGGCGATTACATATTTAATTAAAATTGTTGGTCCAACTTGGATCGATTTTGTCGAAAGAGCATAAGGCGAAAGCGCTATGAAGAAAGTTAATCCTAAAAGGATAGGTATTGATAATAACGCTTTCTTTAGTGTTTTTTTTAATTCCATACTTTCTTAAAAATAAGACTCAAAGCACCAAAAATACCAGCTAATATAGCGATATTCCATGTAATACTTTTTTCGTTAGAGCTAATACCAGTATCTGGCAAACTAGGAGCTGTTACAGCTGTAGTCATGGCCATAGCTGGCGCTGTAGTCAGGGTCATAGCTGGCGCCGTGGTAAGAGCTATAGCTTCAGTAGATGGCAACGGTCTTGCTTCCGAACATGAATCAGTAATACCTGCATCCAACCCCTCACAAGCCCAAGTCCAAGCGGTATAACCAATAGACTTATTAACACTGGTACCTATATCACAACTATAGTGGGTAGAAGAACATAACCCATCAACAGGTGTCGGTGTCGGTGTCGGTGTCGGGTCTGGAGTAGATGGCAACGGTCTTGCTTCCGAACATGAATCAGTAATACCTGCATCCAACCCCTCACAAGCCCAAGTCCAAACGATAGGACCAATAACCTTACTCACACTGGTACCTATATCACAACTATAGTGGGTAGAAGAACATGACCCATCGATAGGTGTAGGCGGTAATAATTTTGCTTCTGAACATGAAGCATCAGTGCCTGTATTCAAACCAACACAAGCCCAAGTCCAAGCTGTAGATCCGTTAAGATTATTTTCATTAATACCTGTATCACAACTATAATGAGTAGAAGAACATGATCCATCAATAGGTGTCGGAGCTGGATCCGAAGCTGAAGGTGAAGGTGAAGATGGTGCCAAAGAAAGCAAAATGGTATTGGCATCAAGCGTAACTGCAGTCTGCGCAAGAGCCCTACCATTTAAAGTTGCACCAGTATTCAATATAATTGCCGCTTGATCCAAGATATTCCCACTAAAGATTGAATTTTTCCCAAGTGTCGTTTGACCAGCTACCTGCCAAAAAACATTAGAAGCTTGAGCGCCTCCGCTCAATACAACTTCCATAGCTGAACTTATGGTAAGATTTTGCGCTACTTGGAAGACCCAAACATCATTTGCTCCACCGGAAAGGGTAACGTCAGTTGGTATAGTTACGCCAGTACTCCATTTATAAAGACCAGGAGCAAGCGTCATTCCACCAATATTTCCAGCACCGAGTTCAGTCGCAATCGGAATTGTTCTTCCAGCAGCATCTGTATATGCAGCCTCCATATCACTTATAGCTGTACTCATTTTTGCTGGAGTAGGGATCGTATAATCAGATGCATATATATCTCCGGTTACCAAAGATGAGGTCGAAAATGTGTTTGAAGAGTCCATTATCAACCCAAAACCTGTTATAGCAGTAGCAGTAATTGGACTAACCCCAATATCTCCAGTAATCGATGTAGATCCAGTTGTTGAGATCCCGGACTTTGCCAAGATAACAAAATCACCAGCTGAACCGAGATTTATTGTTGCTGGACCAGCCGCAAACGCAGTAATAGAAAGGACTACAAACGTCAGAGAAACGACTAACATTGTTAGTATCGAATTCTTATTAATTGTTTTCATAGTAAATTTTTAAATAATAAATTAGGAATTTTTAAATAATTTTTCAAGTAAAAGGTTTTTGAGTAAATATTTTTGAAAAAAGATTTATTTCATTTCTCTCATCTTTTGAGTTTCTTCTTCAGTTATTATTAGCCTGTCAATTAAATACTTGTTTAAGAATTAAAGTATACTGGTTAACAAACAGCTTGTCCATAGAGAAAAACCTATCAAAAAAAATATTTAAATATAATCACTATCTATCTAAACATATTCTCTATAGTATCAATATCTTCAGACAAAATTATTATTAATTTACAATCTCATGAATTCAAGAAAAACTTTTCTCTTTGTCCTGGTTGGTTTGTTTATCCTAGGTGGCTGCTCAGTGACAGAAGGTACAAAAACAATTCAAGTCGAAGAACAATCTTCTGATATTATCCCATTAGAAGATGCCAGTGAAAACAATCGGAGCATTGGCTTGACGCAATCACCTCAAATAGAAACAGCTCAATTTAAAGAACAGGCTGTCAACAACCCTATTATTGCCTTAAAAGACGCTGATCAAAATAATCAGGAAACTAACTGTGATAATACTCTTGGGGGTTGTCCTGTGGCACAAATTTCCAAAATAGAAACAAATCCATTTATGGAACAAACCGTTGATATATTTCTTATAGCCTTAGAGGATAATGGTCAAAACGGTGAAAAGATTGGCTGTAATGATAGTGTTTTGGCAGTTAGTAGAACCATACCTCCAACTACTAATTTGATTGAAGACACTCTATCGGAGCTTTTATCTGTAAAGGGACAATATTATGGAAAATCAGGTCTATATAATGCTCTATACCAATCAGATTTAGAAGTATCAAAAATAAACGTAAACAACAGAACTGCATCTGTTTATTTAACAGGAGAATATCTTCTTGGCGGAATGTGTGACACTCCTCGATTCGATGCTCAACTTCGACAAACAATTTTACAATTCCCGGAAATACAACAAGCATTCATCTTTATCAATGGTACAGAAATAGGAGAACTTTTTTCTGCTCAAGGTATTTAGTGGTAAATTCTTCATATGACTGATCAAAGAAATATTAACGACGAACAGAAGAATAATCCTCTACATGGAATAAAGTTAGCTGATATTTTAGAACGTCTGGTAGCTGAATATGGCTGGGAGACGCTAGGAATGAAAGTAGATATACGGTGTTTTAACGAAAAGCCATCCATAAAATCAAGTTTAAAGTTTCTTCGGAAAACCCCTTGGGCAAGGGAGAAGGTTGAAGTACTATATCTTCAATTAACTCAAATCAACTAATAAAACAAAATGAATACAATAGAATTTTTAAGACAATTTCGTGTTTTCGAATATGCTATTTTTGATCTAGTAGCCTCATTTTTGGGAATATATCTACTTTCACCATTATTATCAAAACTTTTTAAAAAACTAAAACTCGATATACCAAAACTAAACTGGGTTTTTCTAACATTACCAATTAGCATCGGAACTCACTTCGCTGTCGGCACGATAACACCAATGACAGAAAATTTTATAAATCTTCACGATCACTACATATTAAAAATAATAGTCATTGGCATGACCATCCTCGGATTAAGAGGAATAAGGATTGTTAAGAAAAGGTAAGGTGCCTACTGGCTCTCGATAACTCTCCAGATAGCTTCAGCAACCTTTCCACGATCCATCGGTTCAGTTGGATTAAATCTGTTATCTGTTAACTCCATAATTTCGTTGTCAATTAAGAACTCAACGTATGGATAGAACCAATCACTTGGTCTAACGTCAGATCCTATAATTGGTGAATCAGGTGCAACTGTCATATCCATGTCTATAGCGAGGCCAAGCACTAACATTTTGGCGAATTCAGCCTTGTTTACGGTCTGAGATGGTTTGAAAGTGCCATCCGGGTAACCTTTTACCACTCCTTCGTTAATAGCATGAGCAACGTATGGTGCATACCATTGATCAGGGAATAAATCAGCCAGCATGAATTTTAATGACTCAGCGTCCGGCACAACTGCTTCAAGCCCTGCAAATATAAGTTTCAAAGCTTCTACACGAGACACACCTTTTTCCGGTTTAAATGTTCCATCAGGATATCCTGAGATAACATTACGTTGTTTGAGATGTCTAATCGCTTCGTAGTTTTCATGATTCTGAGATAAATCGGAGAAGAGTGGAGCGCCGCTCTTGAGCGGCGCACTCGTTCCTTTGATAAAGGAATGAGCCACACTTACAACTATATCTTTTTCAGCTTTAGGAGTTACTTCCATATGAGCGATGCCTTCACTGAAATCATCAATTTGCAGAACATTTTTACTAATAGTTCCTTCCCCTTGAACCAAAGTCACCTTAACCTCACCAAAAATCGTATAAGAAGTACGGTCTCCATTTTTATCAACAGGAATTATTGTCAAAGTCTCAGGTACCCCAACGCTAAACAGTCCATCATGCTCAACACTAAATCCATTAATATCTTTCATATCATCACGTACTGTAACTAAATTTGATTCATATATACTATCTGAGAAAGGTATTCGAAGTTTAAAATCCCCTGCTTTTTCAGCTTCTGCCATAATGAGAGTTTTACCATTTTCAAATGAAGAACGGTCTATAGTTTGAGTTCTCAAAGATGCAATACTGGAATCGGTAGAGGAAAGTATGATCGCTCCGGCAAAAAAAGGATCTTCTACAATTTCACCTGAATTATCTTTGATAGATATTTCAAATTCCATTAGATTTCCTACTAAATATGTGTCTTTGGAAGATATCTCAAGAGAGTAGTTAGGTTTTGTAGGTACTACAGTATTATCAGCAATTACATCCGGCACCTCTGTGATAACCGGTACTTCAGGAGCGATTACATCTGGCACCTCTGTGACAACCGGCACTTCAGGAGTGATCACATCTGGTACTACATCATCAACCTTCGGTTCAACAACAGGCTCAGTTACGACAGGCTCATCCACCAAATCTTCTGTTATCACCTGATCAACACTTGAAGTGATAACCCCTGTATCTGCAACAAGATTAGATTGTACAAATGACATAGGATTAAGTGTGTACTTAATAGCATTTTCCTGACCTATACCTTGATTGATAGCATCAAAGAAGGTAAGTCCCTGAGATGCATAATCATTGTAAGTAAAAGGCCAATAAGGATGCCATAGGGCGCTATCTCCAATCCCATCATTCGTACCACCTTTGTCAAGTTGGAAATGCAAATGAGGTGTCGTAGACGTACCTGTGGTTCCCACCTTACCAACTACTTCACCACGTGAAACAACCTGACCTTGTTTAACAAGAATCTCACTCATATGATTGTAAGATGAAAATACGGTTTGCTTACCACCATCAACCATTGGAACGTTGATATGTTTTACAACTACATGTAACCCGAAACCATAAGCTTCATCCGCAACCTTTGTCACAACTCCATTTGCAATACTATGAACAGGAGTTCCGATAGGGGCTTTGATATCGATAGCAGGATGACTACCGGCATATTCAACACCATCTAATTCATAATTACCCAAATATGCAACAGAATAAGTTATTTTTGCATCTCTAACAGAATTTTCTTCATCAGAATACCCAAGAGTGCTCAATGACGCTTGCAGTGTACTAGGATTATATCTCGGCATTTGCTGCATTTTGCTTTGAGGAATATTATTATATGTTTCTCTGTATTCAGCCGTTGTAAGCTCATGCCACTTTGGAGTCAAAGCCAGAGGGTAAACCGTACCATCAAAATCTTTTGGCATCTCAAGTGTAAGGACTGAAGTTTGCAATCCAAGTTGAGTATATTGCACTCCGGCGACGGAAGCCGCCAATATACTTAAAATCAAAACCCACGAAAAAGTATGTTTCGAACTCTTCAAATCAAAATGAAGTTGTCGTAGATGACCTAGAAGATAATCGATGAATCCTTTGAACATATGTAAGTATTAAATTAATATAATATACCATATTCTTATGAAAATAACAATTCTCTAGTTTCAGAAGTTAAAACTCCGGCATCAGTATCGGATGGATCTGAGATCAACTCATAATCAAGCTGGAAAGCAATCAAGGCATCTTTGGTTTTTTCACCAAAATACGTAGTTAAAAAACCGGAATTAAAATATCCACGATTTCTAAGCTCTGACTGCAATGATTTTACCTCAGAACCTCTTGAACCAAATGCGAGCGCCGATACAGCTTCTTCGATTATAATATCTTCAACTGCTTTAAGATCTTCAATTTCAATAATTTCAGCAGAATCATCAATACTAAGGACTTCCTCTTTGGTCTCAACGACTTCATCTGTAGAAGCCAATAGGACAACAGCTTGTGTATCATCTCTTTTTGAGGCAAGCATACCCTTGGTTTCAATTCTTTTATCAAACAAAGCATTTAAAGTTGAACGTGTACGCCGTCCAACAACGCCAGCTCCCTGTGACTCCTTCGTCGCAATAATACCCGTTTTCATCTGAAAATGCTTAACTGCATTCTCTGTAACCTCACCATAGAAACCACTAACTTCTGTACGCAAATAACCAAGTGTAATCAAATCTTTTTGTAATTCTCTAACGTCTTCACCTTTTGATCCCAAATATAAATCATCTGTATAAACAGTGAATTCCTCCTTCAAATCATCATATTTTTGTATTTTCTCAAGATAAGCGGTTTGATTCACATATTCACCTTTTTCTAAAAGTTCTTTGGCTTTTTCTATTGTGATTCTAGTTTGCGGTCCAAAATGCCCGGAACCTAATTCCGACCAATCATATACAAGGTCATTATCACGTTGAAAATAATATACTGCTTGAGCTGTCGCATCATTATAAGTCCCATCTATATCTTCAAAGAAATAACCCAAATCTGCCAACAGCTGTTGCATTTCTGCTACTTTCTCTGAGTTTTGACCAAACCAAAGATCAGTTGGAAATAACTTAGCGACGGTTCCCCCAATATATTGGGGGACATTTTCTTTCCAATACTTAACAAGTGCAAGTTCATTTTCATCCCATCCGGAAAATCCTGCAGTAATTAAAAGCTCAGGTCTAGCTCCATAAACTGTTGCTAGAACTGTACGTTTGCCCCATAAAAGAGCTCTACGTAAGCCGGCATCACCGGCTCCCATCCAGACATCCAGCCTATCGTGCTCTTGACCGAGCTCTCCCGCATGAACTATCGCACCTCCACGATCTTGAATTTCAGAAATACCAATCCCCGGGATATCTATTTTAAATCCAAAAGGATAAGACTTAGGTGCGGCAAGCATACCGGGGAAAACCTCAGCACCACTGGCACCATTAGTTCCATTACCATTCAAACGTGTATCTCCATAATATGATCCGGTTACATAATGATCCTGATCGGGTAGGGGAGAGTAATATGCAGTCGTGATAAAAGTTTGCTTATAGGGCATCATTATATCAGTGGCGTCAGCGAAGCTGACGCTTACATGAAATAAAGTTGCAAATAGCACTGTTACAGTAAGTAGAGTATTAAAACGTTTAAACATAAATATTTTTATTAAATCCGATAAGTATACCAAAAAAACCTCTTTAAAAAAAGTGTCTTAAGGTAAGGTCGACTTGACGACTTAACAATTACTCTCCTTGAACCTTTTTCATTGCAGCAGCTGCCTGCTCATCCGGAGGTACAAGCCCTATACGACGTATGATTTGACGACTTACGAAATCACGATCACGTCCATATTTCAAACGAGAAAGTTGCTTGATCGCTTCACCCATTTTCTTATCGCCCTCTTCAAGATATGGATTTGTAGGAATAATAGAAAAAGGTTTACTTGGCTGAGTATCGATAGATAGCTTCATCACAGCTTTATATTTATCCATATTTACAAGATCTTGTTCAGAGAACACAGGGGCCATTTCTTTTGCCATGTACTCAGCGTCGGTTGCACCAATCTTGTAACACATTATCGAACCAACGTTACCAAATACTGCATCCTTGATATTTACTCCCCCTCCTTTCCTACCGCCGCCACCGGCATTTGGATCGATCTGTGCTATATACTGATGTGCCAAATTTAGCCCAAGACGGTACTTACGAGCCTCAGAAAGAATAGATTCTATACTATCTGTTACATAGTTCTGGAACTCATCAATATATAGGAAGAATGGACAGCGATCTTCTTGCGCAACTTTCTGTCTTTGCATAGCTGCCATCTGGATCTTTGATGTAATGATAAGTCCAAGAAGCTTTGAGTTGATATCTCCGGTTTCACCTTTTGAAAGATTCATAAGAAGAATCTTGCCGTCTTGCATAACTTTACCAAAATCAAACGAAGATTTGGTCTGCCCGATAATATTACGCATCATCGCATTTGTAATAAATTGACCGAACTTTGCAGCAAAGTAAGGAATCATCTCAGCCTTTTCACGAGCACCGGTTTTGGCCATTTGTTCAGTCCAGAAAGATTTTACAATCGGATTCGAAACTCTTTTCACTTTATATGCTTGAAACGCATCGTCAGTAAAGAGCCTTACAATATCGGTTAAAGCTCCACCTTCTTTTTTATCAGCCATAAGGGTCAAACAACCATTTCGGAAATAATCCTGAATACGAGGACCGAATACCTCTTCATCGAACATCTTAATCATGATATTCATAGCTTCAAGTGCAACTAAGTCCATCTCAGCCTCAGAGCCGGCTTCGAGTAAATTTAATCCCATAGGACGCTCAAGATCAGATGGATTAAAATAAATCACATCATCGGCACGTTCCCTCGGCACAAATGGTAAAACACTTTCAACAAGATCACCATGTGGATCGATAACACATATACCGTTTCCAGCTTTCAAATCCTGACGAATCATAACTTGAAAAATAGAAGACTTACCGGTACCTGTCTGCCCAATAACATAGAAATGTCTAAATCTATCTAGATGCTTCATATATACAGGGGTACGCGTCCCACGGTAGACATTCTCACCAAGCAAAATACCTTCTTTTGGTGCATTATTAGGGAGTGGGGCGATTTTATAATTCATCCAATTAATAGTAGGGGAGGTGTTGTATCGTACATCTGGGATATGAAAAAGACTTGCTACTTCATTCGGAGTAAGAATCATCTGTTTTGGAGCGGTAAGCCTTTCAGTCCAAGTACGCTTCATATTTCGAAAAATGAAATTAACAAGAAAACTCTTCAAAGAAAAGTATCTAACCTTCACAAGTCCATTACAATTACCCATTGAGAATTGAGCAAAAGCACCATAAAGACTATTTAACAAAATATTAGCACGTCTCTTGGTCGGGGCTGCCGTAATAAGTCTAATCACAGTCTCAAATCCAGGAGCGCCACATTTTTCTTCAATAGATTTCACCTGTTCATCAGTAAGCGGAGTACTGCGTCCACCTTGGTCCGCCGCAGCCTCTGCAAGTTCTTCAGCTTTCTCACCGCGCACCAATATATTCAAAAGCCCACTCAACCATCTAAATGGATTTAAATAATAAATAAACCCATTGCCACCATCTTTGCCAGAGAACATTTCCTTCGCATGCTCTTGCCCCTTTTTCTGCCACCATTCTTGAATAGTAGGTCGAAGCATAATCTGAATTGCAGCACCCTCATCTTCCTCAAATTTAGACATTACATTAATAATACTATTTAGAGGGTCAGAAGGCATAACCTGGTAATGCTTTATAGGAAGCCATGTTGCACTTGGCCTAGTCAACTGTAGTGGTCTACCGGCGACCTTTGCACCAGGGTGGAAAATATTATAATCCTCAACTCGTTCCAAAAAACAATCTGGGAAAAAACCTGTGATTTGTTTTTCCACCATATCGATAAGCTCATTCGGACAAACTATATAAAAATTAATGAGCTTCTCTTGTACAGCATACTCAAAAGAAATGAATTCTTGTTTTTTCAATCTCAATTTGTACTCCATATCACCACAACCAAGGCCTCCGGCTAACTGGTCAAAAAAATGCGCCATAACACCAACAGCCTCTTTGAAATCATTACTCGCAGAATAAAGCTCACGCGTCTTCTCTATATCCTCCTTAGAATCCTTCCGAGGAATACGAACCAATAAGAAAACCATATCCAAACTTTTGAGATAGTCTTGCCTCCTCCCATACGAAAAAATGGCCAACCAAAGGAGAAAAATCACACCAATGATAGAAAGGAACCAATATAAATAAATCATCTCCTTATATAAACTAAAATAACGAGCACATTCTAACAAAGAAAAAATATTACTCAAAGAGTATTATTTCCTACACAAAAGTGAAAATATTAGACCATTAATACAGAGACATGTTATTGAGGCTGAGAACAATGCTATAAGTTAATACACTTCACATTGGCCTCATGTAATTGGGCGTCTGGCATTTCGCTCGGAGCACCTAGCATGAGGTCTTTTGCTTTTTGGTCTTTTGGAAATGCGATAACTTCACGGATGTTTGGTTCGTCGCAAAAAAGCATAACAAGTCTATCAAATCCCCAAGCGATACCGCCGTGTGGCGGAGCCCCATATGTAAACGCTTCAAGCATGTGTCCAAATCTTCGAGTTGCATCTTCACCGGTTATATCAAGTCGATCAAATATCTTTGATTGAACATCTGAAGTATGTATTCGGATACTCCCTCCTGCAATCTCATTACCATTGAGAACAAAATCGTATGCATTTGCACGTACTTTCATAGGGTCGCTTTCTAGAAGTGCCAAATCTTCGGGTAGGGGAGCGCAAAATGGATGATGCATAGCTTGAACCTTGCCATCTTCCATAACTTCAAACATTGGGAAATCAATTACCCAGCAAAATGCAAAATCATTTATATCAGCAAGTTGAAGTTTTTCAGCAACTGCAATTCTTACATGCCCGAGAGAACTACATGCCGTCTCCCATACATCTGCTGCAAAAAAAACAATGTCTCCTTCAGAAAGTCCGGTTGCCTCAACTATAGATTTAATCTCATCTTCAGACATAAATTTAAGAATAGGTGCTTTAATACCTTCTTCTTTGCTGTGAATAATATACGCAAGCCCCTTTGCCTTATAGATTTTCGCAACTTCAGTAAGCTCATCTATTTCTCGACGTGCAAATGATGCCCCTCCAGGGATTCGCAAAGCTTTTACACAGCCGCCGGAAGCAACTGCATCTTTGAAAACACTAAACCCACTATCTTTTACTATTTCAGAAATATCTACCATTTTTAAATCATACCTTATATCCGGTTTATCAACTCCGTACATATCCATAGCTTCATGAAATGTAAAAACAGGGACTTCATCTCTTATTTTTTTGTGTGGAGCAATTTCTTTTGCCATCCCTATGATAGCTCTCTGATTGATATCCATCACATCTTCTTTGTGTACAAAACTCATCTCCATATCAAGCTGAGTGAATTCCGGCTGGCGATCGCCGCGCTGATCTTCATCGCGGAAACATCTTGCCAATTGAAAATATCTATCCATAGAAGCCACCATAAGTAACTGCTTGAGCTGCTGCGGCGACTGCGGTAAAACATAAAAATTCCCGGGATATATACGAGAAGGCACTAAATATTCACGACTTCCTTCAGGAGTTCCCTTGATAAGAATCGGCGTTTCTACCTCAATAAAATCTTCATTGCAGAAAAAATCACGAGTGTATTTTGCCATATTATGCCGAAGTATAATATTTCGCCTCATGCGATCACGACGCAAATCCAAGTATCTGTATTTAAGACGAAGCTCTTCATTTACTTCTTTATCTTGATCTATTTCAAATGGAGTAGTTTTTGATTCATTCAAAATTTCAACCTCACTTACAAGAACCTCTATTTCACCGGTATACATATCAGGATTCGCCTGACCTTCTGGTCGCGGACGCACAGTACCTTTGACATGCAAAACATATTCACCTCTTACTCCCTCAGCAATTGCATGAACATCTTTATTTGAATTAGGATCGAACACGATCTGAGTGAAGCCATATCTATCTCTAAGATCTATAAACACAAGGCCACCATGATCACGTCTCCTATAAACCCAACCGGAAAGTTCAACTCTCTTCCCTTTATCAGCAATTGTCAACGCATTACAAGTATGTGTACGATACATAATAAAAAATTACAAATTAAACCCTGATCCGCAGTTTATATATGGGAGATAGGTTTTGCAATATCCAGTCATAATCACAGTTGCTCATTGGCTCATCAAACACTTTGGGTAAACTTTTTCAGGCTTTTACCTAAGCGCCAGTTTCCTGTGTTCCAAATAAAGCAGATCTGTTTTTGTAGGCTCGCTATACATTCCCGCATGTGTAATCTTATGATGAAGCTTGCACAGCGCTATGAGATTGTCGTGAGATTTGGTCTTCGCATAGCCATTTTTGTGATGAAACTCCGTTGCCGGCTTTTCGCAATTTGGACTGCTGCACCTGCCACCTGTT